>CAZFKW010000113.1:4337-10293 GCA_964519795.1 uncultured Ramlibacter sp.
CAGCGTTGTAGTTGGCCGACTCACGGTCCCATGTCCACTCCCACACGTTGCCGGCCATGTCATACAGGCCGTAGCCGTTCGCCGGGTAGCTTCCGACCGAGGTGGATGTGCCCCGGTCATAGTTGGCCATGGCGGCGGCCAGCACATCACCCCAGGGGTAGGTCCTGCCCGCAAGTCCACCGCGCGCGGCGTACTCCCATTCTGCGTCCGTGGGAAGGCGATAGCCGTTGGCGGTCCAGTCCACATCGGCATTGACGAGGTTGATGATGCCCGTCCGGTACACCGTCGCCTGCGTCGCATCGGTGTAGTACACCGGCGTGCGGCCCTCCATCTCGGAGCGTGCGTTCAGCCACTTCACGACATCCACCCAGCTGACCTGGGTGACGGGCATGTTGGTGCCGATTTCAAGGCTGCCATTGCGCCCGGCATGGTCGAACGCATAGCCGTTTGACAGGGCCCATGTGTACACGCTGCGCCATTGCGCGTAGGTGACCTCGTGGCTCTCCAGGCTGAACGGGCTGAGCGTGACCGTATGCGTGGGCAATGCGTAGGGCGTGGAAGCGGCGGGGTCTGCCAGGGAGTCGCCCATGACGAAGCTGCCGCCGGGAATGTGCAGCATCACAGGCACGGGGCTCGCCGCCATCGGCGTCGCCGACACCTGCATCGACTCGAAGCCCTCGCCATTGGCGCTGACTGCTGTCACCACCAGGAAGTAGGCGGTCTTGTTGGCAAGCCCGGTGAGTGTGTGGGGCGCTGACACGCCTGCGACCTTGATGCCGCCGCGCCGCGACACGTCGAACTCCGTGCCGTAGTAGATGTTGTAGGAGGTTGCTCCGGCCGAAGGCGCCCAGTTCAATGTCACCGCACCGTTCCCCTCGGTGGCGGTCACGCCTTTGGGTGGCAGCGGCGGCGGTATGGGGACGGGCGTGGCTGACACCTCGTAGGACACGGCGCTTTCACCCGTGGCCGTGGTCGCCGTCACGACGAAGAAGTAGGCTGTGCCATTGGCCAGTCCGGTCACGGTCTGCGACGAAGCGGTGGTGGTGAGTTTGCCTGTGCTGGCCTTGCCGGCGCGTGGCGTGGTGCCAAAATAAACCGTGTAAGTCGCGCCCGTCGCCGGTCCTTCATAGCCAGGCTGCCAGGTCACTTCCACCTGCCCGTTCAGGGCGCCTGCGCGGATGGCGGCGGGCGCCGGTGGAGGCGGTGCGGCGCTCGGCGTGGCCGACACCTCTGCCGACAGGCTGCCCTCGCCGCTGCTGCCCACCGGAGCCACGGCAAAGTAGTAGGTCGTGCCGTTGGGCAGGTCTCGCATGATGTACATGCTGTGCGTGTCCGTGATCCTGGCGCTGGAAGTGGTGATGCCCGGCGCCGTTCCGTAGTAGAGATTGAACGAATCAGCGCCCGTCACATACGACCAGTTCAGCGTGACGCGGGCCTTGCCCGCATCCGCTGTGATCTGCGCGGGCGCGGGCAGGGTAGCCGGCACCTCGACGGGCGGCGGTAGCGGATCAGGCATGTCGGCTGCCGGTGCGCTGCTGCTGCTTCCGCCTCCGCAACCGTTCAGGGCCAGCAATGCAACCGTCAGCGCAGCGGCGACGAGGCTGCGTGGCCGGGCAAGGGAAAATCTCATGTCGTGCTTCCTTGTTCAGGCAAGGCCATGCGTTGGCAGGAACCGCATCCGCCGGCGTTGCCCACGCAGTGTGTTGCGTGCCTTGGCGGCTGGTCAATCACACATGCTGCATATTGGGCCGTGTTGAAGCGGTTTGTTGATGCGGGTCAACATTGGGCGCGGCGGCTCCGGCATTTCAGTGCTTCAAGGCACTGACCTGCATGGGCGCATGCCAATCCGGTCCCGGCCGATGGATCGCGGGTGCCCACCTGTGAAGGCGCAGGCGGGCCAGGCCGTTGGCCGCCCATGATCGGATGTGCCGCAGTCGCCATCAACCTGACGGCGCCTTCTGCAGTTCCGAGCGCGAGTTTTACTTCGCGCCAGTCTCCTCATCCACCGCCTTTTGCACCGCCTGGTAAAACCCCTCGCGCGCTTGTGCCGCGACCGGGTCCCTCGCGCCTGCGCCCCAGTTGGAGTTGGACGCAATCACCAGCTTGCGTGCCGGGTCGATGAAGATGCCCTGGCCGAAGATGCCACGGGCCATGTAAGTACCGTCTGCAAACGTCCACCACATATAGCCATAACCGCGGCCCGGCTGGCCGGTGGGCGCGCGTTCGGTCGTGGCCTCGGCCAGCCAGCCATCGGGCAGGATGGAAGGGCCGACCTGACCGGCGGCGCCCCTTGCACTGGCGGGCGCGCCGTTCAGCACAAACAGGCCAAGCCGGGCATAGTCGCGTGCGGCCGCCTGGATGCAGCAGCCGGCAATCTCCTGGCCGGTGCGGCTCAGAATCCAGGTTGCCTTCTGCTCCATGCCCGCCGGCACCCAGATCTTCTCGGACAGGTAGGTGGCCATGGGCCTTTTCACTGCACGGGTGACGAGCGCGCCCACCAGGTTGGTCTCCCCCGTGCTGTAGTTCCAGCGCGTGCCCGGTGGCGCAGCGCGCGGCAGGCGGCGCAGGTAGCTCACCAGGGCGTCAACGCCTTCCTCGGGCTTGTGGTTGTTGAATTGGGCCACGTCCGATTTCGGGTCGGCATAGTCCTCGTTCCACTGCACGCCCGAGGTCATGGTCAGCAGCTGGCGCACGCTCACGTCGTCATAGGCGGAGCCTTTCATCTCGGGGATGTAGGCGCTGACCTTGTCGTCCATGCTCTGGATATGCCCATCCTTGATGGCGGCACCCACCAGTAGTGAGGTGGCGGACTTGGCTACCGAAAAGCTGGTCCAGCGCCCGAAGCCGTCAAAACCCAGGCCGTATCGCTCCAGCCGCAGCTTGCCGTCGTGGATGACGAGGAGCGAGGAACTGCGCTGGCCGGCCATGTAGGCGTCGATGTCCATGGCCAGCTTGAGCGGCGGACCCGCCGGCAGCGGCAGCGGCGTGCCACCGGCTGGCACATCGCGCGCCTTGGCCAGCACGGGCACCTGGTCGAGCACGCGGAAAGCTGCGTCGCGCTGGGCCTGCGTCCAGAACAGCAGGTCCTTGTTGTGGGGGAGCGTGGCAACCAGGGCGCGCACGTCCTTGCTCAGGCTGAACCAGCCGGCTGTGGCTGCAATGAGGAGGATCAGCAGGAGGGCGAGGGCGGGTTTTTTGATGTTTTTCATGCGGCATTCTGGCGCAAAGCAGGGGTGGGGCGCCATAGCAGCTTACCCTTTCAAGGCAAGGCCGCGTGCCCAGGCGCGCGCCTCCCTGACCTCAGGCAGTGGCCATCACCACCACATTCACCCCGTAGCCACCCAGCGCCAGGCATATGAAAAGCGCACCGGCCAGCTTGAGCGGCTTTGCGCCCGCGCAGCGCAGACTGGCCAGGCTGGTCCGCAAGCCCATGGCTGCCATCGGCCCTGGCGGCGGCGCCGAGTCGTGCCCGACGGCCGGGCTGAAATACAAGTACCGATATGCGGTACCATTTTCCCGCTGCGACGAAAGCACCAACGAACACTGGAAATCATCTTCTCGCGTCCTGTCAGTGCCAATATCCAATGGCGGGACGTGGAGGCGCTCTTTGTAGAACTGGGAGCTGAAGTCAGTGAGAGGGAAGGAAGTCGCATAGCAGTTGTCCTGTTTGGGGAAGTCCGCGTATTTCACAGGCCGCATCCTTCTCCTGAAACCGACAAAGGTGCGATTGCCAGCATCCGGAAATGGCTAGAGCAGTACGGAGTTGAACCATGAGCCTCATGACAGTTGACGGCTTCCACGCCAGGATTGACTACGACGCAGAGATTGACCTGTTCCGCGGCGAGATTCTTGGGCTGAACGGCGGCGCGGATTTTTACGGCAAAAGCCCGAAAGAGTTGCGCACGGAGTTCCGCAAATCGCTTCAGGTATTTCTGGACGTATGCAAGGAAAAAGGCATTGAACCGCGCCGGCATTTCTCCGGAAAATTCAATCTGCGCATTCCCCCTGAACTGCACGAGCGGCTTGTCATTGAGGCGCAAGCCCAAGGCAAAAGCATCAACGCACTGGCCCAGGAGGCACTTCAGCTGCGGCTTGCGGCGTAGCATACCCGCGCCAACGCCCGATGACCCCTCAAAGCGCCACCCTCCTGGCCGAATCAACCGCTGGATGAACGAGCGCATGTTCGAGGCCGCCGGCAGGCTCGGCGAGCCTGAACTTGCAGCCGACAAGGGGGCTTTCTTAGGCTCCATCCTTGGCACGCTGAACCACATTGCCACGGCCGACACCATCTGCCTGCACCGCTTGGCGCAGCACCCGGCACGGTTCACGGCGCTGGGTGATCTGCCCGGCTTTCCCCACCCTCCGTCGCTGCGCCACCAGATGGCGCCGAGCCTGGCGACGTCATCCTGCATTTCTTCAACCACCAGACGCACCATCGCGGCCAGGCATCAGCCTTGCTGTTCCAGGCGGGCGTTGATGTGGGGGTGACGGACCTGAACGCGCTGATTCCTTCCGGCGCGGCCTGACTTGACGGGCACCGCCGCAGCCAGGCGCAGCGCGCACAACAACACTGCCACGCTGACTGCTGAACTGGCTCTATACTCCGCCCGTTACGCAACAAAAGCGCAATACGGGATTGGAGTCCCGGCATGCACGCGGTGTAAAAGCCGCAAAGACCAGGTGGAGCCTTGCGGCTTTCGCATCTGTGGCCTCCTTGTAGGTGGCCCGGATGGGGGAGCGAAAGCTCCGCCGGCCAACGTCCGCGTGCATCCGGTACTCCAACTCGTTCGGGCCACCGCCCCTCAACTATTGAGGGGCGGTGGACTCTTCAACCGACCGAGCAGGAATCATGACGATAACAACGGTGACAACGACCATCCTCAAGCCGAATCTCGCAGTACTGATTGATGCGGAGAACATCTCCGCTGTCTACATTCCAATGATCATGGAGAAGATCGCCGAGAGCTACGGCAACGCGACCGTACGCCGTGCCTATGGCGACTGGACTACGCCGCTGTTGACCGGGTGGAAAAAGGTGCTGGAGGCGTCGGCGCTTCGGCCGAGCCAGCAATTTCGGCATATCAAAGGAAAGAACACATCGGACGCAGCGCTCATCATGAACGCAATGGAGCTTCTGCATGCTCGCGAGGTGAACGGCTTCTGCATCGTCTCCTCGGATAGCGATTTCACTGGACTTGCAGGGCGAATTCGGGAAAAGGGGCTGAGTGTGTATGGGTTCGGGATGCGGCAGACGATGCGGGCATTCGTAGCAGCCTGTGATGAGTTTGTCTACCTCGACGGGGGAAGGTGGCTAGCAACTCCGCGCTGGACGACTTCTGAAAGGTGGGGCACTGGAATGTTGGATTGCGTGGCGGCTGCCTGGAAGGGATGCATGGATCCCGGATCAAGTCCGGGATGACAACCTCGTGAGGGCAAAGCCCTTACATCTGGACAGCGGTTCCGGTTCGGGCGGACTCGATGATCGCCTCGATCAGCCGCTGCGCATCCAGCGCCGACCGTCCTGAGACTTCCGGCTCCCGGCCAGTGCGGATGGCTTCCAGAAAATCCGCAATCACCGTGCGGTGCGCCCCATGGTCAAAGGCCATGATGTTGGCGCCAAAGCCCGTGGACTGCTTCTCGCCGAACCCGAACTTCTTCCCGTCAAACAGTTCGCCTGTCACGGCGCCGCCTTCCAGCGTGGCGGTTCCATTGGTGAAGTTCAGTGCGATGCGTTCTGCAAAGCCGGGGCAGGCGGCCGTAGTGGCCTCGATCACGCCGATGGCGCCGCCCCTGAACTGCAGCAGCGCAGCAGCGGTGTCCTCGGTCTCCATGCGGTGCAGCGGGCTGGTTGCCACCAGTCCGGTCACGCGCCCGGGCATGCCGGTGAAGCTCAGGAACAGGTCCAGCGTGTGGATGGCCTGCGTCATCAGCACGCCGCCGCCGTCGCGCGCCAGCG
>CAZFKW010000114.1:0-10277 GCA_964519795.1 uncultured Ramlibacter sp.
CTCGGTCCTGCCCAGGGCCGCCAGCAGTACACGGGCGGTGGAGGTGGCATGGGCGGGCAGGCGAGCACCCAGATGCAGGCCGTAGGCGAGCACGCGGGTGGGGCCGCTGCGCGCGACGATCACCACTTCGTCGCCATCCAGCACGACCGCAGAGAACGACTCCCCGGTCTGCGCGGCCAGGCGGTTGAGCGTAGGCTGCAACACCCGCGGCAGCCGGGCGGAAGCCAGGTAGCTGCCGGAAAAGCGCAACACCTTGGGTGCGAGCCAGAAGTAGTTGCCATCGGTTTCCAGGTAGCCCAGGTGCGCCAGTGTCAGCAGGTGGCGCCGGGCGGCAGCGCGGGTGATGCCGGCACGCTGCGACGCCAGCGTGGCGTTCAGCCGCTGGCGCCCGGTGTCAAAACTCTCCAGCACCGCCATGCCCTTGGCCATGCCTTCAATGAAGTCGGCTTTTGCGATTGTCATTCCCGGCAGTTCCATCGTTGCGCGATCATCGCGCACAGGTGGCGATGATCGCACAATGTCCGCCACGCTGCATGGCATGCAGGCCTGCCACATCCTAAGCTCGGGATCTCAAGGAGACAAACATGCGTACACAGGTTGCCATCATTGGCGCCGGCCCTTCCGGCCTGCTGCTCGGCCAGTTGCTGCACAAGGCCGGCATCGACAACATCATCATCGAGCGCCAGACGGGCGAGTATGTACTCAGCCGTATCCGCGCCGGCATCCTGGAGCAGGTGGCGGTAGACCTGCTGGACGAGGCCGGCGTCGGGACGCGGCTGCATGCGGAAGGCACAGTGCACCATTCCATCGAGCTCGTCTTCCAGAACACCCGTCATGCCATCGACGTGCACGGCCTCACCGGCGGCAAGGTCGTGACAGCCTATGGCCAGACCGAAATGACGCATGACCTGATGGACGCCCGACAAGCCGCCGGGCTGACCACGGTGTACGAGGCCGCCAATGTCAGCATCCACGATTTCGACTCCGCCAGGCCGCGGGTGCGCTATGAAAAGGACGGCCGGACGCATGAAGTTGAATGCGATTTCATCGCAGGTTGCGACGGCTTTCATGGTGTCTGCCGGGCCAGCGTGCCCGGAAACGCCATCACCGAATACGAAAAGGTCTACCCCTTCGGCTGGCTGGGCGTGCTGGCCGACGTGCCGCCGGTGTCTCCACACGCCATCATCTATGCCAACAGCGAGCGTGGCTTTGCCCTGTGCTCCATGCGCAGCCTGACGCGCAGCCGCTACTACGTGCAGTGCCCATTGGACGACAAGGTGTCTGACTGGAGCGACCAGCGCTTCTGGGAAGAGTTGCGCCTGCGCCTTGACCCGGATACGGCCTCGCGCCTCATCACCGGCCCCTCCATCGAGAAAAGCATTGCGCCGCTGCGCAGCTTCGTCGCCGAGCCCATGCGTTTTGGCAGCCTGTTCCTGGCCGGCGACGCCGCGCACATCGTGCCGCCTACAGGCGCCAAGGGACTGAACCTGGCCGCGTCCGACGTCAAGTACCTGTCGCAGGCATTCATCGGGTATTTCAAGGAGAAGAGCCACGCCGGCATCGACACCTATTCAGCCCGCTGCCTGCGCCGCGTCTGGAAGGCCGAGCGATTCTCCTGGTGGCTGACTACCCTGATGCACCGCTTTCCCGACACGGAAGGCTTCGGCCAGAAAGTGCAGGATGCCGAACTCGACTACCTGGTGCATTCGAGCGCGGCATCGACCGCGCTGGCCGAGAACTACGTAGGCCTGCCGCTATAGACTGGCGGGCATGACCACGACCCTTTCCACTCACGACCCCGCCGGCGCGTCCGCCAAGCTCCCGCGCGTCCTCAAGGGCGTTCGCATCCTGAGCCTGGCGCTCAACCTGCCCGGCCCCGCCGCGCTGATGCGCTGCCGCAGAATGGGCGCCAACTGCGTCAAGCTGGAGCCGCCGTCCGGCGACCCAATGGACCTCTACGCACGGCCTGCCTATGACGAGCTCACCGCCGGCGTCAAGGTCCTCAAGGCCGACCTCAAAACCGACGCCGGCCAGGCGGTGCTGCACAGGGAACTGGCGCGCACCGATGTGCTGCTCACCTCCTTCCGGCCCTCCGCCATCGACAAACTCGGCCTCGGCTGGAAGGCGCTGCACCGCCAGTACCCCACGCTGTCCCACGTGGCCATCGTCGGCGCACCCGGTAAGCGCGTCGAAGAGCCAGGGCACGACCTGACCTACCTGGCTGACAACGGCCTCATCACCGGCCTTCATCTACCGCCGACGCTGTATGCCGACATGGGGGGCGCGATGCTGGCGGCCGAAGCTGTGCTGCAGGCGGTGCTCACCCGGCGCGCGTCTGCGAAGGCGCGCGGCATGTTCATTGAAGTGGCACTGTCAGAGGCTGCGGCCTGGCTCGCCCTGCCTCGCCATTGGGGACTGACCGCACCCAAAGGCGCGGTGGGCGGCGCCCACGCAGGTTACGCCGTCTATCCGTGCAAGGACGGCCGCGTGGCCGTGGCGGCACTGGAGCCGCACTTTGCGGCAGCGCTCTGCGCCGCCGCTGGCGTTCCATCGGCAGACATGCGCGCCATGTTTGCCCCCGCCACCAAAGACACCATTGCGGGCTTCATGCTCACCAGGACACGCAAACAGCTCGACAGGCTGGGGCAGGAGAAGGATATTCCGCTGCACACCATGGCCTGATGGATGATGAATGTCCTGGCCGGCGCGTCAGCGCGGCGCAGCCGGCCTGTGCAGTGCGCAGAGTTTGTTTCCGTCCGGGTCGCGGACATAGGCCAGATGCAGTGCGCCCATCTTGCCCTCGCGCAGACCGGGTGGCCCTTCGATGGACGTGCCGCCATGGGCGACCGCCACATCGTGGAACCGGATGACCTGCTCCGGAGAACTGCACTTGAACCCGATGGTGCCGCCGTTGGCATGGGTTGCAGGTTCACCGTCTATCGGCTCGCTGACGCAAAAGGAACTGCCCTCATGGCGATAGAACAGCCGGTTGTGACCCGTCCCGGACTGGTTGCGCACCGGCTCCCCTGCGCCGAGCACACCGAGCACGGCGTCGTAAAAGCGCCTGGAGCGCTCGATATCGTTGGTCCCGACCATGACGTGGCTGAACATCTGTGAATTCCTAATTGCTGGTTTGGAAGATTGCAGGAACTCCGGATTCTGCCAGCCTGCTGATCATCTGCCAGGCCGCCGGCTGCCGTCAGCTCATTGAATCGCCATGGCCGTCCAGCTGATCCGTCCAGAAAGCATGACCGCAGGCCATGGCGACCGGCGCGGCGGCGAGCACCGGCCGGGTACCCGCCCATACGGCCTCCCACAGCCTGAGCGTATCAACCCCGGACTCGTCCGTCACCCGCACAATGAAGCCGATGAACAGGTTGTCCCCGCGGGTCTGGGTGATGACTTTCTCCACTTGAACACGGTCGTTCCGTGCCGGGAAAATCACGTCCACCGGCTCTGACCAGCGCTGTGCCACATCGTAGGTCTCCATGGCGCAGCGCAGCACGCCACCGCCGACCGCCAGCACCACGAGCAGGCCGCCGCCGGTGACGCCCAGGCCGAAGGTGTCGCCCTCCACGCCGGTACTCACCAGCCTGCCGGCGCCCTGGCCTTCAACGCCTGTCTCGTAGCTCCAAACATACCCGTCCGGGCCAATGGCAAAGCATTCCTGGTTGCCGTCGGCGTTGGTCACCAGCACGGTGCCCTTCCACATGCTCTTGACGGGGTAGGCGCCGTCCTGCGGCTCGCGAAAGCCGCCCCAGGCCTGGTAGGTGGAACGCGGGGTTGCAGTGTGGCTGGCGGTGTTCATGATGGAAGGCTCCGTGTAGTTGCGGGAGTTGCGGGTGATTCGCTTGTTGCTGTATGGCATGAACGGAGTTTCCGCCCGGGGGCGCCTTCAAGTCTTGAATCCGGGCTGCAAGAACCTTAAAAGTCCTTAAACTCACGCCCAGGGATCACTCACACCAAAAAAGGGTTTGCTTGTCGCACGAACTTGCCTTTTCCAACTTCGTCCTGCGGCCCGTGGAGAGGCAGTTGCTGGCCGACGGACGGCCGCTGACGCTGGGCGCACGGGCTTTTGATGTACTGTCGGCGCTGGTGGCGCGGGCCGGAAACCTGGTCAGCAAGTCCGAGCTGTTTGAGCTGGTCTGGCCGGGCGTGGTGGTGGAGGAAAACAACCTCCAGGTCCATATCTCCACCTTGCGCAAGCTCATCGGTTCCGAGCTGATAGCCACCATTCCCGGGCGGGGCTACCGCTTTACCGGCCAGATCGCGGCGTCGGCGGACGCGCAGCCCTTGCCTGCCCAGGCTGCTGCGCCCATGTCGGCACGCTCGGTGGCGGTGCTGCCCTTCGGCAACCTCAGCAACGACCCCGACCAGGAGTACTTCTCCGACGGCCTGGCCGAAGACATCATCGCCAAGCTGACCCGCTCGCCCTGGCTGTACGTCATTGCCCGCAACTCGTCCTTCCGCTACCGCCAGCCCTCGCCCGCGCCGGCGGACATCTGCAAGGATCTGGGGGTGCGCTACCTGGTCACCGGCGCCGTGCGTCGCTCCGGCCCCACCATGCGCATCACGGCCGAGCTGGTGGACGGCCTGAGCAATGAGACGCTCTGGTCGCAGCGATTTGACAGACCGCTCGATGCGCTGTTCGAAGTGCAGAACGAGATTTCCACCAGCATCGTGGCCGCCATCGAGCCTGTGTACCTGCGGCGCGAGGAGTACCTTACCAGTCAGCTGCCCACGCCCGACATGAAGCACTGGGAACTGCTGATGCGGGCGCGCTGGCACTTCTGGCGCAGCACGCGCGAGCATGTGGAGACCTCCCGCGCGCACCTCAAGCAGGCGCTGGAACTCAAGCCAGACGACCCGCCCAGCCTGTCCCTGCTGGCCTTTACCCACATGTCGCGCGTGTGGGCCGGCTGGTCTACCAATGCGCGGGAAGACATCATGGAGGCTAACCGGCTGGCCCTGCGCGCCGTGCGCCAGAATGACACCGACCCGTTTGCCCACTTCACGCTGGGCACCGCGCTGTCGTTCACCGGCAACATACCGCAGGCCATTGCCGAGCTGGAATATGCGCTGACGCTCTATCCGCAGTTTGCCGCTGCTGCGGGCGAGCTCGGGCGGTTGCTGGCTTTCGCCGGGCGCACGCAGGAAGCCGCCGAGTATGTGCTGCAGGCGGCAGACTCCAGTCCGCACGACCCGCACCTGAGCCTGTGGATCCGCACGCGGGGAATTGCCTGCTTCATCGACGAGAACTATGCAGACGCAGCCCGCTATGCCCAGCAGGCCACGGCCAAGCGCTCGGACTGGTTCTTCAACTACTACCTGCTCGCCGCCTGCCGGGCTGCTGCGGGGCAGCAAGCCGAGGCGCTGAAGGCGGTGCAGCAGGCGCAGGCCTTTGGCCCCTACCCCATGCACGCCCTGCGCATGGGCCACCCCTTCATGGACGAAAAGGTGCTGGAGCGCTTTGTGGGTTATTTGCGCCAGGCTGGCTGGACGGGTTGACCCCTGGGGTCATTTGCGGCAAGGTCACGCCCGGGTCCTGGAACTGGCCCTTTTCACCAATCCGCCAGCATTGCTACAACAACCATGAACACACCTGTTGCGCCAAAAAAAATCGCCATCCTCGGGGGAGGCATCTCGGCCCTGACCACTGCGTATGAGCTGACCAGCCAGCCCGGCTGGGAAAGAAAATACGACATCACCCTCTACCAGATGGGCTGGCGACTGGGTGGCAAATGCGCCACCGCCCGCGGCCCCAACGCCCGGATCGAGGAGCATGGCATCCACGGATTCCTGGGCAGCTACTACAACGCCCTGCCCCTGATGGTGGACCTGTACAAGGCGCTGGACCGCAAGCCCGGCGAGCCGCTGGCAACATTCGAAGAGGCCTTCCACCCCGAGAGCTTCATGCTGATGTGGGAGTTTGTGGATGGCGGCCTGAAGCGCTGGCCCTTTACCGCGCCCATGAACGACCTCATGCCGGAGGACGCCTCGTCACTGGCTACCATTCGAAGCCAGGTCGCCGCCGTGATCAGGTTCATCGACCAGGTGCTGGAGCCCGACCACACCCCCGGCCTCTCGCTGCACAAGCTCGAACTCACCGCCGGCCGCCTGCTGTTCAAGGCCCTGCGCGCAGTTGTTGAAGACGTTGGGGCCGACGTCGCCAAGGCCCTGCCGCTGCTGGACGACGCCTGGACCTGGCTCAAGGGAAGGCTGACGGAGATTGTGGAAGGCAACGACGACCTGCGCCGCCTGTACATCGTGGTGGAGTTCCTGCTGGCCCTGGTGCGCGGCACGATTGCCGACAACATCTTCGAGCGTGGATTTGATTCCATCGACAACGAGAACTTCAGCGACTGGCTCCTGCGCCATGGCGCGTCCATGCTGGTGGCCTCGTCGCCGCTGGCCCTGAACACGGTCAACCTGTCCTACCAGTACCCGGAAGGCGACACCTCGCGCACGGCGCTGATGGGTGCCGGCGGTTACCTGCACTGGACGCTGCGCAGCTATGCCTACATGGGCGCCTTCGCCTGGCTGTTCGAGGCCGGGACCGGCGAAACGGTGATTGCACCGATGTACCAGGTACTCAAGAGGCGGGGCGTCAAGTTCGAGTTCTTCCACAAGGTGGCGTCGCTGGAGCTGTCCGCCGACAACACCCAGGTGTCCGCGGTGAACATCGGCATCCAGGCCACGCTCAAGGATCCGGCAAGGGGCTATGAGCCGCTGATCGACGTCAAGGGCCTGCCCGCCTGGCCGGGCGGCCCGCTCTACGGACAGCTGGTGGAAGGCGAGGCCCTGGCCGCGCAGGACATCGACCTGGAGTCCTACTGGACGCCCTGGCAGCCCGTCGCGCAAAAGCAGCTGGTGGCCGGGCGCGACTATGACCAGCTGGTGTTCGCGATTTCCATCGGCGCCATTCCCTACCTGTGCAAGGACATCCTGGCCCAGCGCCCTGAGTGGCGGAACATGGTGCACAAGGTCACCACGGTGCAGACCCAGACCATGCAGCTGTGGATGAACCGCACCACGCCCGAAATGGGCTGGGACATTGCCTTCAAGAACCCCACCGACACCGTCATCGGCGCCACCTACCTCAATCCGCTGGACGGGCAGGTGGACTTCACCCACCTGCTGCAGTGGGAAGACTGGCCCGCAGACCACACGCCCAAGGCGCTGTGGTACTTCTCGGGAGCCATGGCCGACTATGAAGCCCCGCCCCCGTTGACCGACACAGACTACCCTGCGCGCGCCCATGCCCGCGTCAAGGCCCAATGCATCCAGTACCTGCAGGCGGGCATCGGCCCTCTGCTGCCCAAGGCCACCACCAACGCAATCTCCCCGCCGGGCGACCCGGTGGGCCTGGACTTCAGCCTGCTGCAGGCCTATGACGAGGCCAATGCCGGCCTGGGCGTGAAGCGCTTTGACCAGCAGTTCTGGCGCGCCAACATCGACCCGACCGAGCGCTATGTGACCAGCCCGCCCGGCAGCACGGCGGCGCGGCTGAAGGCCTGGGGTTCGGGCCTGGCCAACCTGGTGCTCGCGGGCGACTGGATCTACACCGGGTTGAACGTCGGCAGCGTCGAGGGCGCGGTCATGGGCGGCAAGCTGGCATCACATGCAGTCAGCGGCTACCCCGCACTGAAGGACATCGTCGGCTACTCCGCCGCGAGTGGGCTCTGAACGAAACGCGGCCCGGCTGCACGTAACCCGAAGGCAGGTGGCCCGGCCTCTACGCAGGTCAGGCCGCCCTGGCCGGGCTCTGCAACAGTGCCTCGATTTTCTGCCTGAGCAGTGGCGGTGGCACGGGCTTGCGCACCACCGCAACGCCCAGAGCAGCGGCCCGGGCCACCAGCTGCGAATGCCCGTCACCGGTGACGATCAGCGCCGGCAACAGGTGGCTGCGGGTGAACTCGCGCACTTGGGCAATGGCATCAAAGCCGTCTTCATCGGCGGAGATCTGCAGGTCGGAAATGACGAGCGACGGAATCTGCGATGGTCCGAGCGCTGCCAGCGCCTGTCTGGCGTGCGCGCCGGCGACAACCCCATGACCCCATTGCTCCAGCAAGCCACACAGCGCCACCCGGGCGTATTCGTCGTCTTCAATCACGAGGATGGTGTCGCCCAGGATGCGGGCCACCTTGCTGCGTTCATCGTACCCAGGCGAAGCCGCCACAGCCGTGGGCGCAGGCAGCACCGCCGCCTCGGCCCGCAGCTCGAACACGGACCCCACGCCCACCTCTGACTGCACCGACAGGCGGTGGCCCAGCCGGTCGGCAGCACGCCGCACGACGGACAGGCCAAGGCCCATGCCCTCGTCCTTGCGCCCTGCCCCGCCTACACGTACATAGTCTGCAAAGATGTCTTCAAGGTGTTCTGCGGGTATGCCCACGCCCGTATCCCGGACCCTCACCACCACCTCGCGCCCCTGCGTGCTGCATTCGATGCTGACCGTGCCGGCCGGGGTGTACTTGATGGCATTGCTCACCAGGTTCATCAGGATGCGCCTGAGCAGGTTGGCGTCTGACCGGACGGCCAGCCCCCCGGACTCCAGCATGATCACAAGCCTGAGGCCCTTGGCCTTGGCAACGGCTTCCAGGCTCAGCCGCATCTGGTCCACCAGCCCTTCCAGCGGCACGGTATCGATGTTGACGGTGTAGTCATTCCTTTCAAGATTGCTGATGTCCATGAGGTCCTGCAGCATCTCGGACGCCAGGTACGAAGCCTGGCGCATGCGCTCGACATGTCGGCGGAAAACATGCGGGGGGTCATTCTGGTCCAGCTGCTCCAGGGTCAGGCCCAGCGCATGCACGGGCTGCCGCAGGTCGTGCCCGGCCACGGCAAAGAGGCGGTTGCGCGACTCGCCCAGCTCCTGGAGTTCCTCGTTGCGCCTGAGCAGTTCGGCCGCCAGCTTCTCGTTCCTGACGACCAGCTCCCAGTTCTCCTTGATGGCCTTGTGGTGGTTGCGCGCGATGAAGGTACCGACAAACGGCGTAAGCAGCAGGATCCAGCCGATGCTCTGGTAGTCAGACGGCAGCAGGAACCAGGCGGCAGCAAACGGCAGCAGCGCGAACAGCCGCAGCAGGATGAGCGCGCCGAGAAATGATGCGACATGCGCCGCAGAAATCACACAGAAAATCACCACCAGGAAGGTCAGGCCCAGGCGGGCGGGAATGTCCAGCGCAGGCATCGCAACCCAGGCCAGGCTGCCCAGCAGGGCGCCGCTGCAGCTGGAGGTGAGGTAAACCACGCGCCTCCACTTGAGCGCGCTTGCCGCCGTGTCGCGCTGCGGGTCGGCAAAGTAGGTGCGCGAGACCCATGCCCGCGCGGCGATGAAGCAAAGATAGACACTGCACCATGCCGCAAGGACCTCAGCGCGCAGCGCCGAATGGACGAACACCGCCACGATGAGCATGGTGTTGAGCATGCCGATGGTGAAATACCGGCCCGTCCGCATAACCGTCGCGAGCTCCAGGCTGCGCAGACGGTCGTTGTCAAGCTCCTGCACGTGCTGATTCCTTCGGGTGTTCGAATGGCCTGCTCCCTGGCGAGGCCAATTTAGCACCCGATATCAAGCTGCGAACCAGCCACATGACTGGATATGGACTAGTCCCTTGACTGCGCACGTGCATGCTCATGCACAGGCGTGCCGCTACCGCTCAGGAATGGGCAGATCGCCGTTCGCCAGGCCGCAGGCGCGGCGCACGGCCTGTGGTCAGCGGGGTTTTTTGGCCGGCGCGGGCCTGGCGCCACCCGTCACACGCGGCGGCAGGCCGGTGTGCTGGGTCAGCATGCGCCCCTTGACTGGCCGGGCCGGGGGCAGGCTCACGGCTTTCTGGGCGCCGGCGGGCGAGGAATTCTTGCGCCGCGCGCTGACGTAACTGCCGTCAGTCAGGGGCTGGAACGTGGGGATCAGGTGGTGCTTGCCATTGCCGATCAGGTCGGCGCGACCCATGGCCTTGAGCGCCTCGCGCAGCAGAGGCCAGTTGTTGGCATCGTGGTAGCGCAGGAAGGCCTTGTGCAGGCGGCGGCGCTTGTCACCGCGCACGATGTCCACCGTCTCGCTCTCGCGCGTGATCTTGCGCAGCGGGTTGCGGCTGGTGTGGTACATGGTCGTGGCGGTTGCCATCGGGCTCGGGTAGAAGGTCTGCACCTGGTCGGCCCTGAAGCCGTTTTTCTTGAGCCAGACTGCCAGGTTCATCATGTCTTCATCGCTCGTGCCGGGGTGGGCGGCTATGAAGTACGGGATGAGGTACTGCTTCTTGCCCGCCTCG
>CAZFKW010000115.1:0-4721 GCA_964519795.1 uncultured Ramlibacter sp.
GTTGAGCCACTTGGTGTAGTCACGCGTGGGTCCGCAGCCGGCGATGACGGTGAAGCCTTCCTTGTGCATGCGCTGGCAGATGGCGGTGCCGATGCCGCCCATGCCGCCGGTGACGTACGCTACTTTCTTGCTCATTGTGATCTCCTCAAATTAAATGATTGCACGCTGCCATTCTCAGCCACCCGGCAGGCAGCCAGCCTACGGGTTAACGCCACAGCGGGTCAGTTTCCCGCTGCGCCGCCATGACGGATCAATGACAGATGCCGGTGCATGCCGGCAACGAATGCTCAGCGCTCGATGGTGAGAGCAACACCCATGCCGCCGCCGATGCACAGGCTGGCGATGCCCTTTTTGGCATCGCGCCGCGCCATTTCGTGCAGCAGTGTCACCAGAATGCGGCAGCCCGATGCACCAATCGGGTGACCGATGGCAATGGCGCCGCCGTTGACGTTGACCTTGCTCGTGTCCCAGCCCATTTCGTTGTTGACGGCGCAGGCCTGCGCGGCAAAGGCTTCGTTGATTTCCAGCAGGTCCAGGTCGGCCGGCTTCCAGCCGGCGCGAGCCAGTGCCTTGGTGGACGCCGGCACCGGGCCCATGCCCATGTAGGCCGGGTCCAGGCCGGTGGTCGCAAAGCTGGCGATGCGGCCCATGGGCTTGAGGCCCAGCGCTGCGGCCTTCTTGGCCGTCATGACCATCACGGCGGCTGCACCGTCGTTGATGCCGGAGGCATTGCCCGCCGTCACGCCGCCGGCCTTGTCGAACGCGGGGCGCAGGCCGGCCAGGGCTTCGGCGCTGGTCTTCCTGTTGATGAATTCGTCAGAGGCAAAGACGACCGGATCGCCCTTTTTCTGAGGAATGGTGAAGGGGACGATCTCGTCCTTGAACTTGCCTGCTTCCTGGGCGGCCACGGCCTTTTGCTGGCTGGCCAGGGCCAGGGCATCCTGTGCCTCGCGGCTGATGCCGTACTTCTTGGCAACGTTCTCGGCGGTGATGCCCATGTGGTACTGGTTGTAGACGTCCCACAGGCCGTCAACGATCATGGTGTCCACCAGCTTCCAGTCGCCCATGCGCTGGCCGTCGCGGGAGTTGGGCAGCACATGCGGCGCGGCGCTCATGTTTTCCTGGCCGCCGGCAATGACGATGTCGCTGTCGCCCCAGGCCACAGCCTGCGCCGCGAGCATCACGGCCTTGAGGCCGGAGCCGCAAACGGCGTTGATGGTGAGGCCCGGGATTTCCTTGGGAAAGCCGTTCTTGATGACAGCCTGTCGGGCCGGGTTCTGACCCGCGCCCGCCGCCAGCACCTGGCCCATGATGACTTCGCCCACCTGGTCAGCGGACAGGCCGCTGCGCTTGAGCACTTCGGCAATGACGGCGGCGCCGAGTTCCGGGGCCGGGATTTTGGCGAGCGAGCCGCCGAACTTGCCGACGGCGGTGCGTGCGGCTGAAACGATGACGATGTCTTCCATTTTGTTACTCCTGTTTAGATTCTTCTCAAAGTCCTGTCTGTCTGGTTGTCATTGCGGACTTGCTCCGCAATCCACCGGGCCTTGAAGCAGCATGTCTTCATGCAGGGATGGATCCCGGATCAAGTCCGGGATGACAGGAATCTCGCTATGCCTTCGCCTTCACATACCGCCCTGGCGCGGGCTCGATGACTTTGTACTTGCCCTTGCCGTATGCCTTGGGCGCCGGCACCATCTTTCCGGCATGCGGCTTGAGCCATGCCGACCATTCGGTCCACCAGCTGCCTGGGTGCTCCTTCGCGGTCTTGAGCCACTCGGCATGCGACTTGGGAAACCTGCCTTCAGCGCCCGTCCAGTAGCTGCGCTTTTTCTTGGCCGGCGGATTGATCACGCCGGCAATGTGGCCCGACGCTCCCATGACAAAGCGCTTCTTGCCAGGCAACACCTGGGTTGATGCGTAAGCGCCGCCAATCGGAACGATATGGTCCTCACGCGAACCATAAATGAACACTGGAATATCGACTTGACGCAGGTCAACTTTCTCGCTGCACACGGTCAGCTTGCCGGGTTTGACCAGGTTGTTCTCGAAGTAAGTGTTGCGGATGTACCAGGCGTACATCGGGCCCGGCAGGTTGGTCGAGTCGCTGTTCCAGTAGAGCAGGTCAAACGGCGGCGGCGTCTCGCCCTTGAGGTAGTTGCCCACGACATAGTTCCAGACCAGGTCATTGGGCCGCAGGAAGCTGAAGGTTGATGCCAGTTCCTGGCCCTTGAGCAGGCCGCCCTGGCCCAGTTGCATCTCGCGGTATTTGACAAAGGCCTCGTCGATGAAGATGTCGAGAATGCCGGTGTCGCTGAAGTCCAGCAGTGCGGTGAGGAAGGTGGCTGATGCGACGGGCTTCTCACCCCTGGCAGCCAATACTGCCAGCGCAGTGCCCAGGATGGTGCCACCCACGCAGAATCCCAGCGCATTGATGGTCTTCGCGCCTGTGATCTCGCGCGTGACTGCGATGGCCTTGATGGCGGCGTCCTCGATGTATTCGTCCCAGGTTGTGTGGGCCAGGGATTCATCCGGGTTGCGCCAGCTCACCACGAAAGTGCGGTGGCCCTGCTCCACCGCATGGCGGATGAGCGAGTTCTCGGGCTGGAGGTCAAGGATATAGAACTTGTTGATGCAGGGCGGGATCAGCAGGAACGGCCGCTCATGGACCTGTTTGGTCAGTGGCTTGTATTCGATGAGCTGGAACAGTTCGTTCTCGAAGACCACGGCGCCTTCCGTGGTGGCAACGTTCTTGCCAACCTCGAACACACTCTCGTCCGTCATGGAGACATGGCCCTGGCGCATGTCGTGCACCAGGTTCTGCATGCCCCTGGCGATGCTCTCGCCCTTGGTATCAATGGCTTTCTTCTGGGCCTCGGCATTGAGCGCCAGGAAGTTGCTGGGCGATGAGGCCGCCATCCATTGCTCGACGGCAAAGCGCACACGGGCCTTGACCTTCTCGTCAGCCTCGATGGCATCGGCCAGGCCCATGAGGGTGCGTGCATTCAGGAGGTAGGTGGCAGCCGAGAACGCGGCCACCGGATTGTGGCTCCAGGCATCCCCGGCAAAGCGCTTGTCGCTTGCCGCGGGGCTGGACTGCAGGCCCGCATTCCACAATTCGCTCGCTTCCTTGAGGTACTGCTGCTGCAGTTCCTGGAGTTTTGCCGGGGAAAAGCTGGGAAAGGCAGGCTGCTGGGCGCCGGTGCCCACGCCGGCAAAGTCCATCGTCTGGAATGACTGAACCGCCTTTGTCCAGCCCTCGCCAAAGGTCGATTGGAACTGCTGGGCCGCCTTGGCCCACTCTGCTTCAGAATTCATTCTTGTCTCCTGATCTGTCGTGTTCTTGAGTTCTAGGGATTACCCTAGTATCGTGGAATTTATGTTGCACTGCAACAATCTTGATTTCTGAAACCATGTACCTTGTCGTTATCGCCTGGCTGTATGTCGTCGTCATGATGGCGGTGGTCGAAGCCACCAGCAGCAACGGCACTGTGCTCGGTGCCATTGTGACCCTTTTGCTTTACGGCGTGGCACCGATTGCACTCGTGGTTTACCTGATGGGCTCTCCCTTCCGGCGCAAGGCAATCAGGAAGAGGGAAGCGGCGGAGTTTGCGGCCCAACAAGCTGCGGCCGGCGCGTCAGTCCAGCCAGATGCAGGCGGCAAAGCGCCCGCTGACGCCGTCGCGCCGGTGCGAAAAGAATCTTGAGGGGTTGCTGACGGTGCACCACTCGCGTCCGCCGTCATTGCCGTAGATGCCGGTGATCCCCAACTGCTCCAGGCGCTGGCGCGCGAGGCCCTGAAGGTCGGCCATCCACTTGCCCGGACCGTGCGGCCTGAACATCAGGGCCGCGTGCGCGTCCTGCGCTTCAAAAGCCGACTTGACTTCGTCTCCCACTTCGAAAGCATCAGGACCGATGCATGGCCCCAGCCATGCCAGAGAGGCACCTTCACCTGCCGCAGCAAGCGTGTTGAACCGCGCGACAGTCGCCTCCAGCACGCCCCCGGCCAAACCACGCCAGCCCGCATGCGCTGCGCCCACGACTGTTCCGGCTGCATTGGCAAACAGCACAGGCAGGCAGTCCGCCACCATGATCGTGCAGGCAACACCGCGTTGCGTGGTGACGCAGCCATCAGCCTCGGTCCCGTCGCGGCTGCCTGGCGCCAGGTCCGCCACATGCCTGCCATGCACCTGCCTGAGGAACACCGGCCGGGCGTTGAGCGCGTCGGCAACGATCCGGCGGTTGGCGGCAACTGCCTCGGGCAAGTCACCCACATGGTCACCGAGATTGAGGCTTGCATAGTGGCCGGTTGACCCGCCACCCGCTCGCGCCGTGCAAACGGCGCGCACGCCCGGCCCTGCGGGCCAGTCAGGCGCGAGCCAGTCGTGCGGCATTGTCCGTCCGGCTCAGGGCTCGTTGTCGGGGCACGCGGAAGGCTGGGCCTTCTGGAACGCTTCGAGCTTCATGCAGGCCTCGAACGCCGCCATCGTGCGGGTGAGCCCGGTGAAGTCACATTTGAAGCGCTGGCCGTTGAAGATCTGCGGCACGAGGCAGCAGTCGGCCATGGTGGGCGTCTCGCCATAACAGTAGGTGGACTGCGGCAGTTGGGCCAGCTGGCGTTCAAACGCCTCCAGCCCCTCACGCACCCAGTGGCGGTACCAGGTGTTCTTGGCTTCCTCCTCCACCTTGAGCTCCCGCACCAGGTACTTCAGCACGCGCAG
>CAZFKW010000115.1:4739-10276 GCA_964519795.1 uncultured Ramlibacter sp.
CCGTCGAAGAGGCGGCGAAGGCGATCGGGACCAGTGCGCGCACCCTGGCCCGGCCCAGTGCGTCCGGCGGCAGCAGCGGCGATGCGGGAAAGGCTTCTTCCAGGTAGTCGATGATGGCCATGGACTGGGACAGCCGCGTGCCATCGTCCAGCACGAGCGCCGGCACAAGGGTGTCAGCCGCAATGGCGGCGTAGTCCTCTTTCTTGTGGTCACCCCGGGCAATATGCACCGGTACATACTCATAGGCGAGGCCCTTGAGTTCGAGCGCGATGCGCACGCGGAAGGAGGCGGAGGATCGGAAGTAGTTGTAGAGCTTCATGCCCCGAGGATAAACCGGATAGGCCTGCCTGTTCACACCTGCCTGTTCAGGCCGAAGGGCCAAGGACCCAGCGCAGGCCCGCCACGACTGCGGCGCCGGCGACAGCTGCGATTACGTCTTTGCCGGTGATCCGCACGATGGCGCCAACCACCACAATGGCCACGATTTCCGGCACACGCCCTGCCGAGACAGCCGGTGTGACGATGCCGATCATCACGGCCAGCGGGACGGCGCGCATGGCCGACTCCATGCGCGGCGTGATCGTCACATAGCCCATGAGCACGAAGCCGGCCAGGCGGCACGCATAGGACGCCAGCCCCATGCAGACCAGCGCGAGGAAGAAGTCCAGCTCAACGCCCATGGCGCCATGCCCCGGCAAGAGCGCCGGCCATGCCTGCGCCAACGATGTACCAGGCGCCCGGCAACCAGCGGTGAAGCAGGAAGGCTGTGCAGCCCGCCGCGACAGCGGGAAACAGGTCACGCGGGCCCCGGAACACCGACACGCCGATGGCAGCTGCGAACGCCACGAGCATGAAATCCAGCCCGAACGTGGCGGGGTCCGGCACGCTACGCGACAGCAGGTGTCCGGCGATGGTCCCGCCAATCCAGGGCATAAACGCGGCAAGGCCCGAGCCCAGCAGGATGCCGGCGTCCCGCCAGCCGCCTTCATACTCGCGCATGGACAGGGCCCAGTTGCTGTCGCCCAGGAAGAACAGTGTGGTCCAGGCGCGCGGACGGCTGACGCCTGACAGCCACGGCTGGAGCGCCGCGCCGTACAGGACGTAGCGCGCGTTCATGACGAGAATGGTGATGACCAGTGGAAGGATGACAGCATCCCTGCTCCATCCCTGCAACACGGCCAGTTGCGCGGTGCCCGAATACAACATGGCACTCATGAGCAGCGCCTCCAGCCAGGCCAGGCCCCGCTGGCTCGCCAGCACGCCAAAGACAATGCCATAGACCAGCACGCCCGGCGCCAGCGGCTGCGCCATCAGGAACCCGCGCCGCACGCCTGCGGCGGTAAAACTCGTCTGCATCCCTCTCCCCGTGGACTATGCATCGCGGGCCGACCTCGACCCCGCTGCCGGCCTCCACTGTATCGCGGGTCAGCGAAGCCGTCCGCCCGGCCTGGGCAGACAGGACGTTAGACTTGCCGCCAGCTCACCGGAAATATCACCCATATCTGAACGTCTGAGAGGGACACCATGATTCTTGAACTTGCCGACATCCGCATCCAGCCTGGCAAGCAGGCCGAGTTTGAGGAAGCCATCCAGCGCGGCCTGAACACCGTCATCAGCCAGGCCGGGGGCTTCAACGGTTTCAAGGTCAACAAGGGCATTGAGTCGCCCGAACGCTACATCCTGCAGATATTCTGGGACACGCTTGAAGACCACACGGTGGGGTTCCGTGAGTCGCCACTGTTTGCGCAGTGGCGCGCCATCGTCGGGCCGTTCTTTGCAGGCCCGCCGGTGGTGGAGCACTTTGACCTGGTTGCCAGGTCAAAGTGATGGCGCAAGGCCGGGCTCAGCGACTCGCGACGGTCTCGGCCAGGTAGATCTCGACGCGCCGGTTCATGGCGCGGCCGGCCTCGGTATTGTTGTCTGCAATCGGCTCGTTCTTGCCGCGGCCTTCGACCGACACGCGACGCGGGTCAATGCCGCGGGCGGCCAGGTAGTCGCGCGTGCTTTGGGCACGGGCAACGGACAGCGGGTTGTTGATGGCGTCCGAGCCGGTGCTGTCGGTATGGCCGATGATGCGCACCGTGGTGTTGGGCTGGTTCCCCAGGCCTGCAGCAAACTGGTCAAGAATGGGGCGCAGGTTGGGCTTGATGTCCGAGCGGCCGGTGTCAAATGAGATGTCGCTGGGTATGTTCAGCTTGAGCTGGTTGTCCTGCGTCTGGACCACGGTGGCGCCGGTACCAGCCGTGGCACGGTCCATGGCCGCCTTCTTGTCGGACATGTACTTCGACCAGACATAACCCCCGAGCGCGCCTACACCGGCACCAACAACGGCCCCTTGGGCATTGCCGCCGATAGCGCCGCCTGCGACTGCGCCAACGCCAGCGCCAATGGCCGAGTTGCGCTGCGTGGGGGTCATGTCGGCGCAACCACTGGCGACAAGCGCGACGGCGCTCATGGCGAGGATGATCTTGCGGGAATGGATGCGTGCGATATTCATTGTTGGACTCCTTGGGTTGACAGAACCCTTATTGGACACCCATACGGGACTTTCCGACGTTTTCCAGCCCGCTCAATGACCGAAAAAGACCTTGTCTGACAGACTGCCCGGGTCCTGTCCTACAAGCGGTTTCAGGCCTGCGGCGGGACTTCGTGGCCTGCCACGAGCTTGTCCAGCAGTTGCAACAGCCGGGCGCTTTCCTGCTCGTCCAGCTTGCCGAGAATCCGCGCCTGAGCGCGGCTCACCGCCCGCTTCATGCGGACCACAGCCTTCTCGCCTTCAGGGGTGACCCAAAGCAGCTTGCGGCGTTTGTCCTGCGCGTCAGGCTCGCGCCTGATCCAGCCCCTGGCTTCCAGGCGGCCGATGACCGAGCCTGACGTTGCCGCATCGAACGCAACGCGGCCCGACAGCGTCACCTGATCTTCACCGGGGGTGTCCATGAGTGCGTTGAGAATGGCAAACTGCACGGGCGTCACGCCATGGCTGGCCGTCTCTTCCATGAAGATCGCAACGGCCAGCTGGTGGGCACGGCGGATCAGGTGGCCCGGTGCATGCTGGAAGTCAAAGCTTTTTGCCATGGCGGCGAGTGTACCGACTGCGGCATCCCGGCCATGCAGGTCCGGGTTCCCGGCCTTCAATTCCGCTTCCATGTCCGAATTTTAATATGTATACTTATTAAATTGACGGCCTCTTGGCACAAGCCCGGCAGGCGCCGCATGACCGGCAACAGACACAGGAGACAGACAAATGACACAGACCCACCCTATCCTCATAGCCGGCGGCGGCATCGGCGGGCTTGCGGCCGCCCTCGTCCTTGCGCGCGACGGGCACCAGGTGACCGTGCTGGAGCAGTCGTCTGCCTTTGGCGAAATTGGCGCCGGCATCCAGCTGGGCCCCAATATTTTCCGCATGTTTGACTACCTCGGCCTGACCGCGGAGGTGACCCGGGTGGCGTTTTTCCCGAACGGCCTGGGCATGAATGACGTGCGAACCGGCGAGAAGGTGGTTCGCGTCCCGCTGGGCGACACAGCCCGGGCGGCTTACGGATTTCCCTACGGCGTGATCTACCGCGCGGACCTGCACCAGGTGTATCTGGACGCCTGCCGCGCGACACCCGGCGTCACGCTGCGCACGAGCGCCAGGCTGGTGTCGTTCGAGCAGGACGCGGACGGCGTGCGCGTGCAGCTTGAAGGCGGCGAGGTGCTGGAGGCAGCGGCGCTGGTCGGCGCCGACGGCCTCTGGAGCAAGGTGCGCGAAGCGGTGGTGGGCGACGGAAAGCCCCGCGTCTCCGGGCACATTGCCTACCGGGCCGTCCTCAAGCGCGAGGACGTGCCTGCGCACCTGTGGAGTGACGATGTGGTCCTGTGGGGCGGCGAGAAAACACACCTGGTGCATTACCCCTTGCGCCGCGGCGAACTGTTCAACCTGGTCGCGGTGTTTCACAGCAACAAGTACGACGAGGGCTGGAACACTTTTGGCGACACGGCAGAACTGGATGAGCGCTTCCAGGAAGCATGCCCGCAAGTCAGGGAACTGCTGGGCAAGATCGAGACCTGGAAAATGTGGGTGCTGTGCGACCGCGAGCCGGTGAAGAACTGGACCGATGGCCGTGTGACGCTGCTGGGCGATGCCGCCCACCCGATGCTCCAGTACCTGGCCCAGGGCGCAGGCCAGGCCATTGAGGATTCGGTGGTGCTGCGCGAGGCCCTGCGCCACAGCAAAGGTGATATTGCGCAGGCTTTCCAGAAGTACCAGCAGGCCCGCTACCTGCGCACCGGCCGGGTACAGCTGACCGCACGCTTCTATGGCGACATCTATCATGCAGCCGGCGTGCAACGCGAGCTGCGCAACCAGATGTTCCAGGGCGGACATGAATCGGCCGGCTTCGCCGGGCTGAAATGGATGTACGACGGAATTGACCCGGCCCGGCTTTTCAGCTGAGCGGCAGGCCCGGCACCACCCCAGGAGACAAACCATGAATGCTCCCCAGGCCACCGCAACCCTCGCAGCCGCAGAAGCCCGCCAGCAGCTGTACCGCGACATGTCGCCCCTGAACCTGACACCCCTGTGGGAGGTGCTGCATGCACTGGTACCGCAGCGCCCCGCAACACCCTGTGTGCCGGCACACTGGAAGTACGACGATGTGCGGCCCTTCCTGATGCGCGCGGGCCAGGCCATCACGGCGCAGGAAGCTGTGCGCCGCGTGCTGATTCTCGAGAACCCTGCCCTGCGCGGCAAGTCTTCCATCACGCAGTCGCTCTACGCTGGCCTGCAGCTGATCCTGCCGGGCGAGGTGGCGCCCAGCCACCGCCATACGCAGAGTGCGCTGCGCTTCATCGTGGAAGGTTCCGGCGCGTATACGGCCGTGGACGGAGAGCGCACAACCATGCGGCCGGGCGACTTCATCATCACGCCCAGCTGGACCTGGCACGACCACGGCAGCGATGCGGATACGCCGGTTGTCTGGCTCGACGGCCTGGACATCCCCACCATTGCCTTCTTCGACGCAGGCTTTGCCGAAAACGGCGCCAGCGCGTCGCAGGCCGTGTCAAAGGCTGAGGGCGCGAGCTTTGCCCGCTATGGGCACAACATGGCGCCGGTGCGCCACGATGCGCCTTTTGGCGTGACCTCGCCCATCTTCAGCTACCCGTACGAGCGCACCCGGGAAGCCCTGCACCTGCTGGAGCGCGATGCTCCGGTGGACGACTGGGACGGCGTCAAGCTGCGCTATGTGAACCCGCAGACCGGCGGCTCGCCGATGCCCACCATGGCCACCTTCATGCAGCGCCTGCCGCCCGGATTCAGCGGCAAACCGTACCGGCAGACGGACGGCACCGTGTTCAGCGTTGTCGAGGGCCATGGCGAGGTCGAGATCGAAAATCCCGGCGCCAGTCCCGGCGTGACAATCACTTTCCCGTTCAGTCCGCGCGACCACTTCGTCGTCCCGTCGTGGCACACTGCCCGCCTGAAGTCGGCGCCCGGGTGTGTGCTGTTCAGTTACTCCGACCGCCCGGTGCATCTTGCCCTGGGCATCCACAAA
>CAZFKW010000116.1:0-5910 GCA_964519795.1 uncultured Ramlibacter sp.
GTAACGTCTCGCAACGCTATAGCTAATGGCTCAGACATAGTCAAAAAATACGTTCTTCGCCTTGCGAAAAAACGAAAAACCCAGAATGAATGTACCGATGCCAATGATCAGACTGATTACGAAAAACAGAGGATCCGGCAACCTGTTGAATGTGAGTAGATCCTGAAAGCACAAAACAAAAAAGGACAGCGGGTTCGCGTACAAAATTATCTTAAGTCCAGCTGGAACCATCTCTGGTGTATAGGCGAACGGGCTGAGTATCATCAATGCCATGAGCGCGAGAGGCAAGATTTGTTGGACGTCTCGAGCGATCAGTGAAACCAGAGATAGCATCCAACTGAGCCCCATGGCAAAGAGAAGGAGCGAGATCCATAGTATCGGGACCAGCAAAATGCTAGCAATGGATGAGAATCCAATGCTCATCATGAAAATCGCCACCACAGAGAACCCTAGCAAAGAAGGAACTTGCGCGGCAAGAATAGCGCGCACTGGAATGAGTTCGGGAGGGAACACTGTACTCGTCAGCAGCACTTTATTGTTGCTCAGCGAAGCGGCTCCGGCATTCAGGGCTTCATTAAAGGCCATGAGAGGGATAAGTCCGGCGAATACCATCAGTACATACTGCATTTGATCCATTCCTGCTGGCCGGACCCGCAGAATGAATACGTAGACCACTGCGTATATTGATATCTGTATCACTGGGAAAAGGACACTCCAGCCCAATCCCAATATCGACCCGGCATAGCGGTGCCTAACGTCATTCAGTACGCCTTCGAGCACTTTCTTTCGAAATGCCCAAAGGATCGCGAGCGCCCGGAAATTGCTGGTGCCTATCTCAACCATGTTTGGCCAACTTCAAGAAGGAACGTGGCGCCTTGTCTTTGCCGTTTGCGGAAACCAACCCAACACGCGATTGGATCAGCGAAGCAAGGCCATTTCTAAGGTCTATTCTTGCAACAAAGTCCAGATCGGCCTTGGCACGAGAAACGTCAGCAACTCGATTCCGTACAAATGATTCGTCCCGCGGCGGGCCATACCGAATTGGCCTATCGATCCCCGTCAGTTCCATAAGCGTTAAGGCCAGATCCCTCACCGTGGTAGAAACACCGGTGCCGACGTTGTAGAAACGATCTGCCGCGTCCGAACGCATCGCCGCCACGTTTGCCTGTGCACAATCCACGACGTTTACAAAGTCGAAAGCATCTGAACCGTCGCCCTGGATGCAGATTTCATCTCCCAGTTCCAAGGCTTCGATCATTTTCATGATGACTGCAACATAAGCGCCTTTGTCATCTGCGCGCGGACCGTAGACGTTCATGTAGCGCAGTCCCACATATGGCAGGGAATACCGCTGATGCATCGCTCGAGTCATCGCTTCACCGCAAATCTTGGTTGCACCGTAAAAATTGCGATTCCCGAAAGGGTGATCTTCGGTCATCGGCTCAACCACTGCATCACCATAGACAGAAGCAGAAGAGGAGTAAACGAGCCTTTGAATACTATTTTTGACGCAGGCCTCTAGGACATTGAACGTCCCCCCGACATTGACCTCAAACGCTGAACGCGGATAGTCCTGACAGTGGAGCAGCCAAAGCGCAGCAAAGTGAAACACGCCATCCATTCCCTGCATCGCCGCATTGAGAATGTCTGTGTGAAGGATGTCCCCCCCCAGCGGAAAAACCTGAACGCGCGAATCCGTAAGCGCATCGGAGAGATTTTGCTCGCGGCCCCTCGAAAAATTGTCGAACACGCGAATCTCCGCGACGTCCTCCTTTAGCAGCTCGTCAACCGTATGGGAACCGATGAGACCGGCACCGCCTATAACGAGAAGCTTTTTCCCTTGGAGATCCATGAATGCGCTTACAACGAATGTGCTGCCAATAGCGCCGCCACAACGCGGTCCATCTGCTCTTCCGTCAAATCCGGGCTCATCGGCAGGCTCATCACCCGCTCACCGGCCCAGTGGCTGTTCACGGTTTCTGCTGCCGACACATCGTCGCGGTACACCGGCTGCCGGTTCAGCGAGATGGGGTAGTGCACGGCGGTCGGAATCCCCTGCACCTTGAGCGCTTCCTGCACGGCCTCGCGGTTTTCCACAAAGACGGTGTATTGCGCCCAGACGCAGTTGCGGTCTTCGCGCACGGCCAGCAGCCCGGCTTTGGCGCCGCTTTGCGTGAGCTTGCGCTTGTACATCTCGCCCAGGTCCAGGCGCTGCTGCACCTCCCAGTCGAACCGCTCGAGCTTGGACAGGATCACCGCGCACTGGATGGTGTCCATCCGTCCGCCCACGCCGATGCGCGTGTGGTAGTAGCGGCGCTCCTGGCCATGCACGCGGATTTCGCGCAGTGCCTTGGCCAGCGCGTCGTCATTGGTAAAGATGGCGCCGCCGTCGCCATAGCAGCCCAGCGGCTTGCTCGGGAAGAAGCTGGTGCAGCCCAGGGTCGACAGGTTGCAGCTCTTGCGGTCCTTGTAGCTGGCGCCAAAGCTCTGCGCCGCGTCTTCTATCACCGCAATGTTGCGTTCGCTGGTACTGTGCTTCGCGGCTATCGCGTTGATGGCATCCATGTCGGCCACCTGGCCATAGAGCGACACGGGCATGATGGCGCGGGTGCGCGGCGTGATCTTTGCCTCGATCTTGCTGGCGTCCACCAGGCAGGTGTCGCGCTCGATGTCCACATACACGGGCTTGGCGCCCGCCAACACAATCATCTCGGCCGTGGCGGCAAAGGTAAAGGGGGTGGTGATGACTTCGTCGCCGGGGCCAATGCCCAGCGCCATCAGCGACATCAGCAATGCCTCGGTGCCGGAGGCGCAGCTGATGCAGTGCTTCGCGCCCGTCCAGGCGGCCAGCTTCTGTTCCATCTCGGCCACTTCGGGGCCGAGGATGTACTGGCCGTGGTCCAGCACCTTCTGGATGCGCGCATCCACCGAGGGCTTGAGCGCCTTGTATTGCGACTTGAGGTCGATGAACTCGATCTTTCCGGGGGCTTGCTTGAGCACTGCGTTCATGGCTGTTTCCTTCATGTCTTGAGCGAGCAGACACCGCCGCGCAGCAGGTACTGCTCGCCGGTGTGTTCGCAGGTGGTTTCGCCGTCGCCTTCCAGCGGCAGGTCCAGGCGCTCGCCAAAGCGGCTCATCCAGCCGGCCTGGCGTGCGGGCACGCCGACCATCAGCGCATATGCGGGCACGTCGCGGTTGACGACGGCGCCTGCGCCGACAAAGGCGTACTCGCCCACCGTGTTGCCGCAGACGATGGTGCAGTTGGCGCCCAGTGTGGCACCCTTGCGTATGAGTGTGCGGCGGTATTCGTCCTTGCGCGTCACGGCAGAGCGCGGGTTGTACACATTGGTAAACACCATGCTCGGGCCGCAGAACACATCATCTTCCAGCGTGACGGCGTCGTAGACCGATACGTTGTTCTGGATCTTCACGTTGTTGCCGATGAGCACGTCATTGCCCACATAGACGTTCTGGCCAAGTGAGCAGCCCTCGCCAATGCGAGCCTTGGGGCTCACATGCACAAAGTGCCAGATGCGGCTGCCCGCGCCGATCTGGGCGCCTTCGTCGATGATGGCGCTGGGGTGCGCGATGTAGCCCATCCTTGTGCTCACAGCTCCAGCGGCAGGCCCACGCGCACGCCGTCGCGCGCGGAGCGGTAGGCCGCAATCAGCACTTCCAGCGACTTGAGGCCTTCGCGGCCGTCAACCTCAGGCTCAGCCTGACCACGCAGCACCTGCACGACATTGCCGTAGTACAACGGGTGGCCAAAACCGTAGACCGAGGTGGTTTCGTAGCTGGCTTCCTTGATCTTGGCGTCGTCCGGGTCGGCGTCGGCAAACTGCCATTCCTTGATTTCGTTGACGGCCACGCCGCCAATGCGCACGGTGCCCTTCTCGCCCAGGATGGTGATGGAGCCTTCCAGGTTCTTGGGGTAGGTGAGCATGGTGCAGTTGAGCGAGCCCAGCGCGCCGTTGCGCCAGCGCACGCTCATGACGCCTGTGTCTTCAGCCTCGATGTCGCGCCCCAGGGTTGCCGTGTAGGCGTGCAGCGAGTCAATGGGGCCGACGATCCACTCCAGCAGGTCCACATAGTGGCTCGCCTGGTTCATGAAGGCGCCGCCGTCCATGTCCCAGGTGCCGCGCCATTTGGCCTGGTCGTAGTAGCCCACCTGGGGGCGCTGCCAGAACACGTTGAGCGTGACCATGTAAATCTGCCCGAAGCGCTTGCGGCTGACTGCCTGCTTCAGCAGCTGCAGCGTGGCATTGCGCCGGTTCTGCTTGACGACAAACAGGTGAACGTTGGCGTCTTCGCAGGCACGCACCATGCGCACGCCGTCTTCCCACTTGGTCGCCATCGGCTTTTCAGAGAGCACATGGCGGCCTGAGCGTGCCACCTCTATCGCCTGGGCCGGGTGAATGCCGCTGGGTGTGGTCAGGATGACGCAGTCGGCCGTGGTGGCCTTGAGCATGGCCTCCAGGTTGTCATGCCCTTTGGCGCCGGTGGCAGCCACAGCGGGAGCCAGGGCCTGGGGGTTGGTGTCGCATACATCAACCAGTTCGGCATCGGCCGCATGCTGCTTGATGGAGTCGAAATGGTTCTTCGATATCCGGCCGCAGCCAACCAGTGCGAAGCGGATTTTGCGGTCTGTGATCCTGGAATACATGGTGATTGCCGGTTCAATAGAGTGGGCGGGTTACAGGCGCCAGACCGTCAGGCCTTTTGCGGCCAGGTCGTGCCTGTTGAAGATGGATTTGACGTCGATGATCACGGGCTTGCTGCCGCGCATCAAGGTCTGCAGTGCGGCGGGCGTCAGCGCCTTGAACTCGCGGTGAGCCACGGCGACGATGAGCGCGTCCACAGGTTGCGCGGGGTCAATGGTGCCCAAGGTGATGCCGTATTCCTCATGCACTTCTGCCGCGTCGGCATGCGGGTCGCAGGTGACAACATCGACCCCATAGCTGCGCAGCTCGCTGATGATGTCGGGCACCTTCGAGTTGCGGATGTCGGGGCAATTCTCCTTGAAAGTCAGGCCCATCACGCCGATGCGCGCGCGCGCCACATCTATGCCCTGCGCGACCATCTGCTTGATGGTGTTGGTGGCGACAAAATGGCTCATGTTGTCATTGATGCGGCGCCCGGCCAGGATGACTTGGGGTATGTATCCCAGCTGCTCGGCCTTGTGCGTGAGGTAGTAAGGGTCCACGCCGATGCAGTGGCCGCCGACCAGGCCCGGACGGAACGGCAGGAAGTTCCACTTGCTGCCCGCTGCGTCAAGCACCTCCAGGGTGTCGATGTCCATGCGCTTGAACACGACCGACAGCTCGTTCATGAGCGCAATGTTGAGGTCGCGCTGGGTGTTTTCGATAACCTTGGCGGCTTCTGCCACCTTGATGGAACTGGCGCGGTGCACACCGGCTGTCACAACCGAGCCATAAACATCGGCGACGATGTCAAGGGTGGCGGCATCGGAGCCGGAGACGATCTTCTTGATCTTGGTGAACGTATGCTCCCGGTCCCCGGGGTTGATGCGCTCGGGGCTGTAGCCTACGGTGAAGTCGGCCCCAAACTTGAGGCCGGACTGGGCTTCCAGCACGGGGATGCAGTCTTCCTCGGTGGCGCCTGGGTAGACGGTGGATTCGTAGACCACGATGTCGCCGCGCTTGAGGGCCTTGCCGACTGACTTAGAGGCGCCGATGAGAGGGGACAGGTCGGGCTTGTTGCCGCTGTCCACCGGCGTAGGCACGGCAATGATGAAGAAGTCGCAGGTCTGCAGGTCAGAAACCTGGTTGGTAAAGACAATATTCGCCTTGGCAAGGTCCTCAGGGAGGACCTCCTCGGTGCTGTCGCGGCCGGCCTTGAGTTCCGCAATCCGCACGGCCTTGATGTCAAAGCCCACCACCCGGTGCTTGT
>CAZFKW010000116.1:5920-10274 GCA_964519795.1 uncultured Ramlibacter sp.
CCGAATGCCACGGCGACGGGCAGTCCGACGTATCCGAGTCCTACCACTGCGATTTTTCTGTTCATTTTGCTTTGCATAAGGGCGTTCATGCCGATGTTTCCGGCCGCGCCCCCTAAATTGGCTATAGCCTTCAATTATCGCATCGTGCAATCATGTTGGATTCAGGGCAGTTCACTGTTTTTCAGCAAAGGAGCGGCCCTGTCACGGGGGGACAGCTGCGGCGGGCCGGCCAGCGGCCAGGCAATCCCCAGCGCCGGATCATCCCAGCGGACCGACCGCTCATGCTGCGGCGCATGGTAATCGGTGGTCTTGTACAGAAAGTCGGCCCATTCACTGAGCACGAGGAATCCGTGGGCAAATCCGGGCGGAATCCACAGTTGCCGGTGGTTCTGCGCCGTCAGCTCCACCGCCACGGACTGCCCGAATGTGGGCGATGCGCGGCGGATGTCCACTGCCACATCCAGCACGGCCCCACTGGCCACACGCACAAGTTTGCCCTGGGGCTGGACGAGCTGATAGTGCAGGCCCCGCAACACGCCCCGGGCGGAGCGGGAATGGTTGTCCTGCACAAAATCGGCTTGCACGCCTGTGGCCTCCTGGAAGGTCTGGGCGTTGTAGCTTTCCATGAAAAAGCCCCGCTCATCGCCAAAAACCCTGGGTTCCAGAAGCAGGACCCCCTCGATGGCCGTCGAGACGACCTTCATGCGCCCCGCCGCTCGCGCAACAGCCGCATCAGATACTGCCCGTAGCCATTCTTCACCATTGGTTGCGCAAGATTTTCAAGCTGCGCGTCGTTGATGAAGCCGCCGCGCCAGGCAACTTCCTCCACACACGATATTTTCAACCCCTGGCGCTGTTCCAGTGTGGCGATGAACTGGCTGGCGGAGAGCAGGCTGTCGTGCGTGCCGGTGTCCAGCCAGGCATAGCCGCGCTGCAATATGGTCACGCCCAGCTGGCCGCGCGCCAGGTAGGCCTGGTTGACATCGGTGATTTCGAGTTCGCCCCGGGCACTGGGCTTGAGGGCTCTGGCGATGTCCACCACCTGGTTGTCATAGAAGTAAAGGCCGGTGATGGCGTAGCTGCTCTGGGGCACTGCCGGCTTTTCTTCAATGCTGCTGGCCTTGCCTTGCACGTCAAATGAGATCACGCCGTAGCGCTGCGGGTCTTGCACATGGTAGGCAAACACCGTAGCACCGCTGGCCTGCTGGTCTGCGCCGGCCAGCAGGCCCGCAAAGTCGTGCCCGTAAAAAATGTTGTCTCCCAGCACCAGCGCACATGGCCGGTTGCCAATGAACGCCTCACCAATCAGGAAGGCTTGTGCCAGCCCGTCGGGGCTGGGCTGCACCGCGTATCCGATATGGATTCCCCATTGCGACCCGTCGCCGAGCAGTTTCTGGAACAGGGGCGTGTCCTGTGGCGTGCTGATGAGCAGTATGTCGCGTATGCCCGCCAGCATCAGGGTGCTGAGCGGGTAATAGACCATGGGTTTGTCATAGACCGGCAGCAGCTGCTTGCTGATGGCCAGGGTGGCGGGGTGCAACCGGGTGCCGTTGCCCCCGGCCAGGATGATGCCTTTGCGTTGCGTCATGGCTTGAGTATCTCCTGCAACATGCGCGCAACGCCCGGTTGCCATGGCGGCAGCGACAGGCCAAAGGCTGATTGCAGCTTTGCAGTGTTCAACCGGGAGTTGTTCGGGCGGCGTGCTGCAGTCAGCCAGGCGCTGGCTGGCAAGGGTTGGACGCCCGTTGTGCCGCACTTGAGGACTGCGCCGGCCCTGGCCGCAGTGGCGACGACAAACGCCGCATAGCCGTGCCAGGATGTCTCACCGCCTGCCGCCAGGTGATAGATCCCTGCCAATGCCGGGTTGCCGGATGCAGCCTTGATGGCGTGCGCTGTCACATCCGCCACCAGGTCTGCCCCCGTCGGCGCACCAAACTGATCGTCCACCACTGACAGCGATTCCCGCTCTGCGGCCAGCCGCAGCATGGTGCGGGCAAAGTTGCCGCCGCGTGCGCCACACATCCAGCTGGTACGGAATATCAGGTGTGCCGGGCAGTGCGCCGCAACCAGGCGCTCGCCCTCGAGCTTGGTGCGGCCATAGACGTTGAGCGGCACGGTGGGGTCCCCCTCCCGCCATGCTTGCGTGCCACTGCCGTCAAAGACATAGTCGGTGGAGTAATGCACCAGCCACGCGCCGGCCGCGTTGGCCGCCTCCGCCAGCACGCCAGGTGCCTTTGCATTGACCAGCGCCGCAAGTTCGGGCTCTGACTCGGCACTGTCCACAGCGGTGAAGGCTGCAGCATTGACGATGACCTGCGGCTGCACGCGGCGCACCGTTGCCGAAAGGCCTTCAAGGTTTGTCAGGTCTCCGCACAGATCCGGATCGCCCCGCCCCAGAGCCACCACCTCACCCAGCACCGCCAGGCTGCGCTGCAGCTCCCAGCCCAGCTGCCCGTTCTTGCCAAAAAGCAGGATCTTCATGCGGTGGTGCTCATGCGCTCGTTTTCATGCAGTGGCGTACTGGGTATGCACCCATTCGCGGTAGGCGCCGCTCTGCACATGGGCAAGCCAGTCCGGGTTATCCAGGTACCACTGCACCGTCTTGCGGATGCCGGACTCAAGGCTCTCCGCTGGCTTCCACCCCAGCTCCTGCTCCATCTTGCGCGCGTCAATTGCATAGCGTCGATCATGGCCGGGCCGGTCCTTGACGAAGCTCACTTGCCCGCTGTAGGGCTTGCCGTCCGTGCGCGGCCGCAGCTCGTCCAGCAAGCCGCAGACGGTGTGCACGATGTCGATGTTGGCCTTTTCGTTCCAGCCGCCCACGTTGTAGACCTGGCCGGGCCTGCCGGCCTGCAGCACGCGGCGGATGGCGCTGCAGTGGTCGCGCACATAAAGCCAGTCGCGCACCTGCCGGCCATCGCCGTACACCGGCAGCGGCTTGCCGGCCAGTGCATTGACGATCATCAGCGGGATCAGCTTCTCCGGGAAGTGAAACGGCCCGTAGTTGTTGGAGCAGTTGGTCGTGAGTACCGGCAGGCCATAGGTGTGGTGCCAGGCCCGCACAAGGTGATCTGCGGCGGCCTTGCTGGCCGAGTAGGGGCTGTTGGGTTCGTATCTCGTGGCTTCGCTGAAGGCAGGCTCGCCCGGCCCCAGGCTGCCGTACACCTCATCGGTGGACACATGGACAAACCGGAACTCCTCTTTGTGCACCCCGTCCAGACCGCTCCAGTACTGCCGCGCGGCCTCCAGCAGCCGGAAGGTGCCGACCACATTGGTCTGCACGAAGTCCTCGGGGCCGCGGATGGAGCGGTCCACGTGCGACTCGGCTGCAAAGTTGATGATGGCGCGGGGCCGGTGTTCGGCCAGCAGGCGTTGCACCAGGGCGCCGTCAGCAATGTCGCCCTGCACAAAGACATGGCGCGCATCACCTTGCAGTTCGGCCAGGTTCTCAAGGTTTCCGGCATAGGTGAGCTTGTCCAGGTTGAGCACAGGCTCGTCCCCTCGCGCGAGCCAGTCGAGCACAAAATTCGCGCCAATGAATCCGGCTCCCCCGGTGACCAGGATCATTCAAGTCCTCCGGCCCATGGTGGGCGCTTAATGTCTGGCCGCATTATTTCATGCCGCCCAATGAAAAGCGCCCGAAGGCGCTCTTTGTTGCGGCACGGCACAGCCCGCTCAGAAATGAATCCCCCGCATCATCTGCTGCATCGCCACCGCCTCGGCCGACAGCTGCGGCTTGGCCGACTTGTCGCCCTTGGCCGCTGACGAGTCCGGGAACATGCGGAAGCTCGTGTTCATGACAATCTGCATGATGCGCGGGAACAGCGCATGCAGTACCTGGCCGCTGATGCCCAGGCGGGTGGCAATGCGCACGTTCTTGTAGATGCAGGCGCTGGCCACCATGTCGGCTGCCTCTTCAGGGCTGAGCGTCGGCACGTTCTTGTAGATGTTGGTTGGCGCAATCATCGGTGTGCGCACCAGCGGCATGTTGATGGTGGTGAAGCTCACGCCCTGGTCGGCATACTCGCTGGAGGCGCAGCGCGTCCAGGCATCCAGCGCGGCCTTGGAGGCCACATAGGCTGAGAAGCGCGGCGCATTGGTCAGCACGCCGATGGAGCTGATGTTGACGATGTGGCCCTTTTTCTTTGCCGTCATCGTGGGCAGCAGGCCCATGGTGATGCGCAGGCAGCCAAAGTAGTTCAGCTGCATGGTGCGCTCGAAGTCGTGGAAGCGGTCGTAGCTGTTCTCAATGGCGCGGCGAATGGACCGGCCCGCGTTGTTGATGAGGAAGTCCACACCGCCATGGTTCTCGATCAGCAGCTTGACGAAGCGGTCGCAGTCGGCCATGTCGGCA
>CAZFKW010000117.1:0-10256 GCA_964519795.1 uncultured Ramlibacter sp.
CGCGAAGTCGCTGGTGTTCTTGCCCCTGAGATAGCGGAACTGCTGCTGCGGGCGGATGCCCAGCCTGTTCACGATGCGCTTCCACGGCGTGAGGTTGGGCGTGGTCCAGTCGCCATAGGCCCAGCGCACGGTGGGCCGGCCGAATTCCCTCACCTTCTCCATGACCCGGGCCGCATGGGCGGCGCAGGCGTTTTCAGCGTCGATGAGTACTGCGAGTCTTGGGCGACGGATGGCTCTCGTCATGATGGGCACCCCTGTGAACCTTGCTTGACAAACCACCGCCACTCTTGACGAATGGCGGTGGCCCAGATAGGTTGGCGTACCGGCCCAGTCGGACTTTTCCGGCGAGTCTTGCGACTCCCCATCCGGGCCACCAAAAAGGGAGCACAGATGCGAAAGCCGCAAGGCTTTGCAGGTTTGCGGCTTAAGAGCCGACGAGGTACGGGACGCCAATCCCGATCACGCCATAGTTGGCGTGACCAAGCAAGTATATGCGGCCTGCAACAGGTGGAAAAAACTTGGCTTCCCGCTAGCTAAAGGAGTTCCTAGTTTTGAGCGTCCCTCTTGAATTGGACATGCCAGGAACAGGGATCACAAATTAAAGTACAGAAATTTGCTGCGATCAGGAATTACTTAAATTCAATTTTCACATTGCGTTGTAGCATTGAGCTTCACTCATACAACGAAAAAGGACATCGAATGTCTACTGATGGAAGCTGGGTATTCTTTGCCTACGGTGTAGTTGCGCTAATTTGTGGCGTGACCGCAATCGGGCTTACCTTGGTTTGGATCTTCACCCTTTTCGGAATTCTTTTACCTATCCGAGTGAATCTGCTAATTACTGTCATTGCAGCTGGCTGCTACTACGTAATTTGGCAGATTGCACCAATCATAGATGCGTACAAGGAAGAGCGACTGCAAAAAGAGCGTCCGGCAGGTCTCCTTACCGATCCAATTCAATCATCACTAACGTAAGGCAGGATGGAAAATTTTCAAGCACTTTGTGAATTGATTCCTGAGTCTCTTGCCGAGACATCCGGCGCCGTATTCAACACTGGTCCTATGGCCTTCAACTCGCCAGCTAAACTGTACGTGCTGGGACTCAACCCGGGCGGTGCGCCACAGCGGCATCTTGCCGAAACAGTGAGCTATCACACGCGCAAAGTCCTTCGAAAGCCGCCGGGATGGGCCGAGTATCGAGATGAGCAATGGGATGGCAGACCGCCCGGGGCAGCTCCCCTCCAGCGTAGAGTTCTTCACGCGCTTGGAAAAGTTGGCATTGCACCAGGCACGGTGCCAATGAGTAACGTCATATTTAAACGTACCTCAACGGCAGCGCATTTAGGCGCTGAGATTGATTACTTAGCTGATATTTGCTGGCCATTTCATCGAACAGCTATTGAGCGCATGGGAGTCAAGATAATCTTATGTTTCGGGAAAGACGCGGCCAGTTTTGTCCGATCAAATCTGAGCGCCAATGAGCTGATAGACGACTTTGTCGAGAGCAATGGGCGCAAGTATGTGAGCAGAACCTACGCAAACAAGTCAGGCATCTCCGTGATATCTGCCACTCATCCCGGACGCTTCGACTGGTGCAACCCACATTCTGATCCCACACCTCTGTTAGAGAGGGCTCTTCAAGCCATCCCTTGAGCGACGGAATTTCGCGGCAAGATCACTGATTGGGACGTCCGCCCGGTCTCAGCGCTCGACGGGGAGGGATTTCGCTTTTCGCAGCGTCCGCAAGTTTGACGAAAATGTCCGGTTTACCCGATTTGAATCCGCCCCCTAGATAGGCTTTCAGTACCAATTCAAGGCGACGTTGCACCTCATGATTACTGTCGTTTCGACGTAAATACTCAGTCGACAATCGTTCACGCAAATACCGACAGTGTGCCTCGATGGTGTCGTTCGCATTTCGCGTCTCCTTGAAATGATGCAGCGTCGCAAATGCATCGTCATTGAACCCGAGCGCTTGCAATTTTTCGAGGAGCTCAAAAGTACGTTGTCGATTTGGTCGTTCGTTCATTTGTATACGTTGCAGCTTTAATAACGGAAACAGACGAACTCACGCTTTTGCGGCTGCGAGTCCACGCATTCAATAACAGTCAATGCCGCAGTGAATGCCAGGCCTTATAAGACGGAGAAGCGATACACACCGCTCTACCTCCATCTATGACTCATGCGCTCTCAAACATTCATCACCGCCACAGCCCGCACATTCAAATAAGCCTCAACCGCCTCAGAACCCCCCTCAGACCCATACCCCGAATCTTTCACCCCGCCAAACGGCATCTCGGCTGACGGCATCGCGGGCATGTTGATCCACATCATTCCCACTTCCACCTTGCGCGCCAGCAGGTCGGCGTTCTTGAGGGACTTGGTAAAGCCGTAGCCGGCCAGGCCGTAGGGCAGGCGGTTGGATTCGGCTATTGCTTCTTCAATGGTGTTGAAGGGGCGGATGGCGGCCATGGGGCCGAAGGGTTCGTCGTTGAACACCTTGGCGTTGGTGGGCACGTCGGCCAAGATGGTGGGCTGCCAGAAGTTGCCTTCGTCGCCAATGCGCGCGCCGCCGGTCAGCACGGTGGCGCCTGCGTCTGCTGCGTTCTTGGTGAACTCGGCCATGGCCGTCAGGCGGCGCGAGTTGGCCAGGGGGCCCATGGTGGTGCCTTCGGCCAGGCCGTCGCCTACCTTCAGGCCTTCGGCATACTTCTTCAGCGCCTGGCCAAACTCGTTGGCAATGCTTGAATGCACCAGGAAGCGCGTGGGCGATATGCACACCTGCCCCGCGTTGCGGAACTTGGCAGCGCCGGCAGACTTGACGGCCAGGGCGATGTCGGCGTCTTCACACACGATCACCGGGGCGTGGCCGCCAAGCTCCATGGTCACGCGCTTCATGTGCTGGCCGGCCATGGCGGCCAGCTGCTTGCCCACGGGCGTGGAGCCGGTGAAGGTGATCTTGCGGATGGTGGGGTGGGCAATCAAGTAGCTGGAGATTTCAGCCGGGTTGCCATACACCAGGCCCAGCACGCCGGGCGGCAGGCCCGCGTCGGCAAACGCCTGGATCAGGCCTGCGGGGCCGGCGGGGGTTTCTTCAGGCGCCTTCACCAGCATCGAGCAGCCGGCCGACAGAGCCGCAGCCACCTTGCGCACCACCTGGTTGATGGGAAAGTTCCAGGGCGTGAACGCCGCCACCGGGCCTACCGGGTCCTTGATGACCATCTGGCGCACGGCCAGGTTGTAGCGCGCGGGCACGATGCGGCCATACACACGGAAGGCTTCTTCGGCAAACCATTCAATGATGTCCGCCGCCGCCATGGCCTCGCCCTTGGCCTCGGCCAGCGGCTTGCCCTGCTCCTGGGTGATGTTGGCGCCAATGGCCCCTGCCCGCTCGCGCATCAGGCCGGCGGCCTTGCGCATGATCTTGCTGCGCGCATCGGCCGTCATGTCGCGCCAGGTTTCAAAGCCTTTCTGCGCGGCTTCCAGGGCCTTGTCCAGGTCGGCCTTGCTGGCATGGGCGACGCGGCCTATCTCTTTGCCGGTGGCGGGGTTGAAGACGGCAAGTGTCTTGCCGTCTGCAGCGTCCTGCCACTGGTTGTTGATGAAGAGTTGGGTGTTGGGGTAGGTGGAGGTGGTCATCCCTACATTTTGCACCGATCTGCGTCAGGCCGTCTCCAGCACCGCTCCGAACCCAGTCACAGGGCCCGTGAGTTCCAGTAGGTCCAGCATGTTGCGCACCGTGCAGGCCGCCGTCGAGGTGACACGGATGCCCAGCTGCTGTTGCGCGGCGGCCAGCGCCGGCATTGACTGCATCTGCACGCAGGCCGACAGGACCACGACGTCGGCGTTGGCGGTGTTCAGGCGCTTGACGTCTTCCAGCAGCCGCATTGGGTCGCGCGCGCCGACGGCCAGGTTGTCGGGGATCTCGAAGCAGATACGGTCAATGACCTCGATGCCTTCGTTCTCTACATAAGCCACGACCTTGTCGGTCAGCGGCTTCATGTAGGGCGCCATGAGCGAGATTTTTCTGGCGCCAAGGCGCTTGAGCCCGTGGATCAGTGCGCCAGCGGATGTCATCACCCGGCTTGTCGCACCGTTGTGCCGCACGACCTGCGCGAAGTCCTTCTCCACCTCGCGGTGGTAGCCCAGGCCCTGGGCCATGATGGCCACGAGGCAGGCGGTGCTCATCACGTCCACCCGCGCGTCGGCCAGTTCGGCGGCGCAGCGCAGGCCTTCTTTATTCATGTTGGCGAGCTCTTCCGGCGTGACCTTGTGCATGCGCATGCGCGAGCCGTGGAAGGTGAAGCGCTCAGGGTAGAGCTGCTCGCGCGCGCGCAGCATGGCCGGGATTTCCGTCTCCATGGTGGTGTTGGAACTCGGGACGATCTGGCCGATGCGGATGTAGCTTGTCATGGTGTCTCTTTTGTTGCGGCAGGCCGGCGCGCTCAGGCAAAGCCCATGGCCGCGAGCCAGGCAGCGATGGCGCGGCCGGCACCGGCGCGGCCGGGCTCTTCGTCGGTGCCGAGCGGGCGGCCGTGGTGGTCGCCGCGCACGCGCACGTGCTGCTTATCCGTGCTGCCGAGCCAGCCGAAGATGTCCTGGATGCCGTGCGGAAACGTGGTCTGGTCTCCGGTGTATTCCACCAGCAGCGCCGGCACGGTGACCGAAGGGGCGGTCTTTTCCAGCGCCGCCATCGACGACACACCCGACCAGGTCGACAGCCACGACTCCGGGCTGCACAGCCGGCCGAAGCCGACCGCGCCGTAGTTGGCAGCCAGCATGTCGGTGCCCCAGATGGAGCCGGGCGGGCGGTCCGACGGGTCCAGGCTCAAGTCCAGGCAGCGCAGGTCGGCGTCGGTGCGCCAGACCGTCATGATGGGTGTGTGCGCCGCGCGCAGGCGTGCCGCGCGGGAGGTGTCGCCGGCCTTGATGTCCTTGCGCGCCTGCTGGCGCTGGGCCAGCAGTTCGCGCGCCCTTACGTCCAGCCGCTGCACGCGCGCAAGCTGCGCGGCGCGGTAACGCGCGATGAAGTCGGGCAGATAGCGCGACTGCCCCGCAGTGGACTGAAAACCGTTGTCCGGGTTGAACGGGTCGAGCGAATCGTCCACCGACAGCGCGTCGTTCTCGTCAACAACAGAAGGGTCGATGCAGCCCAGCAGCAGCCTGCCCTGCCCCGGGTGCGGCGCGAGATAGACCAGGCCGTCGGCGGTGGGCATGGCCACATCGGCCAGGCCGGTCGGCCGGCCGGTGGGCGAGGTTGCCAGGCGGCCCGCAGGTGCCAGCTGCGACTGCTGCATGTAATAGGTGAACAGGCCGGAGCCGCCGGAGTTGCCGATCAGCACGATGTTCTCGAAGCCCCGGTCGCGCAGGTGCGCGAGGCCTGCCGCCACGTCGATGATGGCCTGCTCGTGCTCCAGCCGCAGGTCGTTGCCGACCGAGCGGGCACCTTGTGCCCACACCGCCACCCCGGCCTCGACCAGCGCCGGCACCAGGTTGTGGCAGCCCAGGAATTCGCGCGGGTGCATCAGGCAGGCCACAGTGCGCGGCTTGCCGCGGGCGTACAGCGTGCCGGTGACGGCGGCGCCGTCGGCCGTGCGCAGGGGTACGTTGGTTGCCACGGTACCGGCAGGCAGTTGCTGGGGGAACCAGTCGATGCCCAAGGCCGGGCGTTTGGCTGTGCTCATGATTTGCTTCTTGCGAGCCGCGTTGCCGCAGCACGGTATTTGCGCCGTTCCAGATCCAGGCCGTTCAGGAACAGGTCAAGCCCGGTCTCGAAAGCGGTGGTGCCGTCCAGCTGGGTGAAGGTTTTGCTGACGAAGTGCGCAGAGGGGTATTTGCGCTTGTCCAGTTCGGCGAAGGTCGCGTCCAGGAAGCCCGCATGCTGACCGGGCCAGCGGTGGCTGGCGGTGGCCTGGGCATAGCCGATCACGAACTCGTTGAGCAGGTGGGTGTACATACCGGTGCGCTTCGCATCAAAGCCGGCGGCGCGTATGGCCGAGGTGAACTTCTCGAACAGCAGCACGCCGTAGTCGGTCTCGCCCTCGCGCACCTGCTGCACCATGCGGAACTTGTTGTGCGACACATGGTAGGCGGCGATGCCGGGGTAGCGCGCATAAGCGTGGTACACCGCCTTGCAGATCACGTCCAGGTCGCGGCGCCAGTGACCATCCAGCGCGGGCCAGCCTTCCACCAGCTCGCGGTAGAAGGCGTTCATCACCCCCGAGGTCAGCTCGTCGCGCCCGCGCATGTAGTAGTGGATCAGGCCGGGCGTGACGTCCAATTCATGCGCGGCGCGCACGATGGACAGCTCATGCAGCGGCACCTGGCGGCTGAGCGCGAGGCAGGTGGAGATGATGGATTCGCGGCTGAACAAGCCCTGACTCGTCTTGGCCGGCCGGCCCGGGCCGCGCACAGCGGCCGGCACCGGGGCCGGTGCAGAGGCCTGGAGGCGGCTGCGTGCGGCCGGTCGGGGGTTGGGGGTGCTGTTTTTTTTCATGCCGATTGCGTTTTGAATTGTTTCTGTTCAGGCGGCAATTCTTCTGGAAGCCGACTCGGCTGGCTGCGCGGGGCAGCGGCTTCGATAAGCCTCCAGCAGTTCGCGGGCACGCGCCGGAAGGGGCCGCGACTTGCGCTCGGTGGAATGCACGCAGACCACCGTCAAGGCGGCGCTCAGGAGGTCGCCGCCGGCATCGTCGGTGAAGTGAATGTCTACCGTGAAGGTGGAGGTGCCGATCTCGCGCACACGCACTGCCATGCTGAACCACTGCTCCGGGTAGAGCGACCGCCTGAAGTCGAACGACATGGCGCGCATCGGCGTGAGCATGTCCAGCTCGCGCAACTTGTCCTGCAGCGGCGCGCCGAACACGCTTTCCATGAAAAGCAGAAAAGCCGAAATCGCGTATTCGGAGAACACCGGCGTGTAGACCACACCGGCAGGGTCGCACTCACCCCACTTGACGCGGCGGCGCACCACCACCGGGTGCTCCCCCGTCACCTGTTCCAGCGCTGCTCCCGGCGGCAGGGCGACGCTCATGCAGGCGCATCCTCTTCAACCAGCCGCATTTCGTGGCGGTCATAAACAGCGATGCGGCCGCGAAAGCCACCGCACAGCGCCGAGTTCCACAGCGCAGGGCCCAGGCCGAGTTCCTTGCGCGTGAAGCGCAGCTCGCGGGCCGCCTCGATCTTCCAGTAGCCGCTCGCAATGCGGCCTACCTCGCAACCGCCTGCCGTGCGCGCATTGCTCACCAGCGAGACAAACTCCGGAAGGTCGGGCACGAAGACGACGACGCTCATCAGGCGGCCTCCACCGGACTGGCCGCTTCATGCAGCAACTCGCCCTTGGCGCGCCACACGTTCTCGATCTTTTTGAGGCGCCCTTCGCCGGCGGCCATGCGCCGGCCTTCTTCCTCGATGGCGGCGCGCATCGTGAGTTCCGCGTCGCTCGCATCAAGTTCGCGGAACTCGCGCAGCGGGAGCGTGATCTCGATGAAGTAGCCGTTGGGATCGCGGAAGTACAGCGACTCGATCACCTCGTGCTCGATCTGGAACAGGATGGGCACTTTGCGCTCTTCCAGCCGCCGGCGCCATGCCATCAGTTCCTCGCGCGAGCTGGCATGCCAGGCGGTGTGGATGGCGTCGTTGTCGTATTGCGGGCGGTGCAGCAGGTGGTCGGGCTGCTCGTCGCCGAGGTAGTAGAAGAAGGCGATGGTGCTGCCCTTGCCGCTGTCAAAGAAGAAGTGCAAAAAGTCCGGGTGGTCGGCCGGCCCCCAGCCCCGCGCGGAGATGGCGTGAACCAGCGGGAGGCCCAGGGTATCGCGATAGAACTCCACCGTCTCCCTGAGCTTCCAGGTGGGGCGGGCGGTGTGGTGCACGCCGTGCAGACCGAGGGTCGGCGTGGCTGCAGACGACGTGGTGGGTGAAATGGTTCTTGCGGGGGTGGTCATGAATTTCCTTCGCATCATTGGCCGGCCGCTGCCGGCTCCAGTTTGGCACGGATGTCGGCGCGCATGACGGCCTTGTCCAGTTTGCCGACTTTGGTCAGGGGCAGCGCGTCGAGCACTTCCACCCGCTCGGGCCATTTGAATTTGGCCAGGCCGATGGCTTCCATGTGCCTGCCCAGTTCCGCCACCGTGGGAGCAGACTTGCCGTGGCGCACCACCAGGTACGCGCAGATGCGCTCGCCCAGTACTGCGTCGGGCATGCCGACGACGGCGCAGCCGGCCACGGCGGGGTGCGTGGAGACGGCGGTTTCCACTTCCTCGCAGTTCACCTTTTCGTGGCCGCGGTCGACCAGGTCCTTGGTGCGGCCGGCAAAGCAGTAGTACAGCTTGCCTTCGATCTCGCGCTGCAGCAGCAGGTCGCCCGTCTTGTAGTAGCCATCGGGCGTGAATGCCTGCGCATTGCGCTCGGCCGCGTCGTAGTAGCCGCTGATGGTGTAGGGGCCGCGCACTTCCATCTCGCCGGTCTCGCCGACAGCGACCTCGCGAGTGCCGCCCTGCTCGACCAGGCGCACCTCGTCCAGCGGCGACAGCGGCACGCCTGCCGTCCAGTCCAGGGCCTCCTGAGGCGCGTCGACGCCGGGGTACATGTTCATGCCCTCGGACATGCCGAACATGCCGATGGCGGGCTTGCCGTATTTCTCGCGCGCGAGCCTTGCAGCATCGGGTGTCCAGTACATGCGCACGCTGTCGGCGCTGGCCAGGCCCTGGTCGAGCATGGCGTCGTAGCGCGGGATCAGTGCGCGGATGAAGCCGGCCCAGGTGGGCCTGGCCAGGCGGAATACATCGCCCCAGGCCTCGGGCGTCATGTCGGTCGGAATGGCGTAGGCCGCGCCGGACAGCAGCGTGGGCAACCACATGCAGCCCATAGCGGCGTTGTGCATCATGGGCATGGGCATGAACATGACGTCGTCGGGCCTGAAGCCAAGGATCTCGGCGCCGCGCCGCGCGTTCAGCAGGTACTCGTTCTGCATGCGTGGGATCACCTTGGGCACGCCCGATGTACCGCCCGAGAGTTGGAACACCGCCACCTGGAACGGGTCGCGCGACAGGGCACGCACGGCGACGCGGGCACTGGCCGCGTCCTGCGCGGCAGCCAGGTCTTCAAAGCGCTGCACGCCTTCGCGCGGCCTGCCGCGCAGCGAAATGATGTGACGCATGTCCGGCAGCCGCTCCTTCATGCGCAGCGCGAAGCCTTCCAGATCGAACTTGCCGTCATCGCCTTGCACGATGTGTGCGCGTGCCGCGACGTGTTTGCCCAGGTAGCCGATCTCGCTCTCGCGATGGCCGGCCAGCGTGCACACCGGGATCAAACCGGCCTTGAGGCAACCGATGACGGCCAGGATGACCTGCACCGAGTTGGCCGACTGGAATAGCACTCGGTCCAGCGGCTTCAGGCCAAGGCCGATCAGCGCGGCGGCGAAGCAGTCAGTCGTCTCGTCAAGCTGCGCGTAGCTGTAGTTGCCCTCGGTGCTGTACAAGGCAACGCGCTCGCGATGTACCTCAAAGGACTGCCACAGGGACTCCACCAGCGACACATGGCCCAGCTCGCCGGCCGCGACGTAGCTCGCCAGCCGTTCGGCCGGCGCATACACCACGCCGGGCATCGGGTCGCGAACGCCGATCTGGTGAACGCCGGTCTGGTTCATGAGCCTTCGTACTCCACATTTACAATGCCATCGACAATCTTCACCGGGTAGGTCCTGAGCGCAACCGAGCAAGGCGAGGCGCAGGCCTCGCCGCTGGTGATGTCGAAGCAGCCGTTGTGCCAGCTGCATTCAACTACCTTGCCATGCAGCGTGCCGTCTTCCGACAGCGATGCCGCGCCATGCGTGCAGGTGTCGTCGGTCGCATAGACCTCGCCGTCCACCTTGTACAGCGCAATTACCGTGCCGTTGGGCAGGAATTCGGCGCGGATCTGCCCTTCAGGGAGGTCGGCGGCGGGGCAAAGGACCGCTGTTTCAGCCATGGCGTTCATTTGGATTTGTACACATCGGTCTGCAGCAGCTTGCTGCCCACCCAGCCCCAATAGATGCGGTGCGCCTTGATCAGGCCGTTTTCGATCTGCATCACCTCGGCCATGTCGGTCTGCGTGCCGGTGGGCGTGACGCGCGGGTATTCCCAGATCATGGTCTTGCCGTCGGTGAAATAGCTCTGGCGGTAACGGTCCACCAGCGCCGGCGTACTGGTGATGATGATGTTGCAGAAGTGGCGCAGGGCCTCGCGCCCTGAGACGATGCCGACGTCGGTCTTCAGCAG
>CAZFKW010000118.1:0-646 GCA_964519795.1 uncultured Ramlibacter sp.
AGACAGAGCAGCGCAGGGAAGCCGCTGCAAGCGGCCGGTGACGTCGGCCGGCCCGGCGCACACACCGCTCGCCGCAGGCTACAAAAGCAGGCCTGAAATAACCGCGCACGTGCGCCAGACAATTCACAGCGCCGCTGACGCTGCTGATGTCCAGAGTTCAGCCGACCAGCCTCTCACACCGCATCTGGTCAGCCGCAGTCTCCCGCTCACGGATCAAGCTGGCCGACGTGCCATCCACCAGCACCTCCGCTGCACGCCCCCGGGTGTTGTAGTTGCTGGCCATGCTCATGCAATACGCGCCAGCCGACAGCACCGCGAGCAGGTCGCCCTGCTCCACGGCGAGCAGGCGGTCGTGGCCTATCCAGTCGCCACTCTCGCACACCGGGCCGACCACGTCGTACACCACGCCATCACCTTTGCGCTGCGCCACCGGTACGATGGCGTGGAAGGCCTGGTACATCGCGGGGCGCGGCAAGTCGTTCATGGCCGCGTCGATGATGCAGAAGTTCTTCAGCTCGCCGGGCTTGAGGTACAGCACCTCGCTCACGCAAACGCCCGCATTGCCCACCAGCGAGCGGCCCGGCTCGATCATGAACTGCCGGCCACCATAGCCGCGCGCATCGAGCCTTGTGAACAGCTCCGTCCA
>CAZFKW010000118.1:666-2867 GCA_964519795.1 uncultured Ramlibacter sp.
CGCCGCAGGCGGTGTGTCGCCGTTGTAGTTGATGCCCAGGCCGCCGCCAAAGTCGATGTGGTGGATGGGGATGCCGTCCGCTTCGACGGCGGCCACCAGGTCCAGGATGCGGTCCATGGCGTCCAGGTAGGGCGCGCCGTCCGTGATCTGGGAGCCGATGTGGCAGTCGATGCCGACCACGTTCAGGCCGGACAGGGACGCCGCGTGCCGGTAGGCGGCCAGCGTGCGGTCCTGCGCCACGCCGAACTTGTTGCCCTTCAGGCCCGTGGAGATATAGGGGTGCGTCTTGGGATCCACGTCCGGGTTGACACGGATGCTCACCGGCGCAACCTTGCCCATGCTGGCCGCCACGCTGCTGAGCACCTCCAGCTCGGCTTCGCTTTCAACATTGAAGCAGCCAATGCCGGCATCAAGCGCCTGCCGCATCTCTGCGCGGGTCTTGCCAACGCCGGAGAAGATGACTTTGGCGACGTCACCTCCGGCAGCAACCACGCGCTCAAGCTCACCGCCTGACACAATGTCAAAGCCGCAGCCGGCCTGCGCAAAGACCTGCAGCACGCCCAGGGAAGAATTGGCCTTCATCGCGTAGCAGATCTGCACCTTGCGGCCGGCAAAGCCGCGCTGGTAGGCCGCCAGCGCATCAAGCATCGATGCCTTGGAATACACGAACAGGGGCGTGCCGTGTGCATTCGCGACATCAGCCAGGCGGAGATTCTCAACGCACAGGTCATTGCCGCGATAGGCGACGTGGGGGTGGCCGGGGAGCAGGGCAGTGGTCATCGGGCGGCAGACGCTGGAGTGGCGGGAACCACGGGGGCCGCAGGCGCAGAAGCCGGCGGCACCGGCACCGCGGCGGCCGGAACCGGCGTGCCGTAGGGCAGCGTGGCGTTGATGATCTGGGGCAATGTGGCGCGCTGGGCAGCCCCCGGATCGGTGGGAAGGAACAACGGCCCCCTCTGCCCGCAGGCGGTCAATGCCGCCGTACCGGCAGCAAGGACAATCACGCTGACTAGAATTCGATGAGCATGCAACATCCCCAAATTGTAATGACCGACCTTGAATTCCAGGATCGCGCCGAGGCGCTGCTCCAGCGTGTTGAGTCAGCCTGCGACCGCATCAACGATCAAACCGATGCCGATGTGGACAACCAGCGGGTCGGCGGCATGATCACGCTGACCTTCCCCAACAGGAGCCAGATCATCATCAACCTGCAGAAGCCATTGCATGAAGTCTGGATGGCCGCCAGGTCGGGCGGCTACCACTACAAGTTCGATGGCGCCAACTGGATGGACACCAAGGGCAATGGCGAGTTCTTTGCCAACCTGTCGCGCTATGCGGGTGAGCAGGCGGGGTCGCCGCTGGCGTTCGGGGACTGAGCCGCCCTGTCCGTAGGGGCTTGCTAGTTCCTGAACAGGTCGAGGATGTTCTTCTTCTCGTCCGCAGGCGGCAAGCTCTGGGTGTTGGGATCCAGGCCTTCGGTCCCGGTGGTGCTCATGTCCTCAAACCCCAGGCTGCGCACGCCCGCGCCGCTGGCGTACTCTTCGTAGTACCACTCGCCACCCACGTTGACCACGCCTGCCGGCGCCGCAGGTTCTGAAACCGGAACGCCCTTGAGCGCGACGTCCATGTAGTTGATCCAGATCGGCAGGCTCAGGCCGCCGCCGGTCTCCCGGTCACCCAGCTTGCGCGGCGTGTCATAGCCCATCCAGACCACGGCTGCCAGCGTCGGCTGGAAGCCGGCAAACCAGGTGTCGATGGAGTCATTGGTCGTCCCTGTCTTGCCGTACAGGTCGGTGCGCTTGAGCATGGACTGGGCCCGCGCCGCCGTTCCTGACCGGGTGACCTCCTGCAGCAGGCTGTCCATGACGAAGGCGTTGCGCGCATCAATGGCGCGCATGGTCTCGTTGAGCATCGGCGGCTGGTTGTCTACAAGAACCCGGCCCTTCTGGTCGATGATCTTCGTGATCAGCCATGGATTCACCCGGTAGCCGCCATTGGCAAACACGGAGTAGGCTGTCGCCATCTGCATAGGTGTCACCGAACCGGCACCCAGGGCCATCGTGAGATACGGCGGGTGTTTCTCGGCGTCAAACCCGAAGCGGGTGATCCAGTCCTGCGCGTTCTGCGCGCCCACGGCCTGCAGCACCCGGATGGAGATCATGTTCTTGGATTTGGCCAGCCCCCGGCGCAGCGACATCGGG
>CAZFKW010000118.1:2877-8554 GCA_964519795.1 uncultured Ramlibacter sp.
CGTCATAGTTCTTGGGTTCCCAGGGCTGTCCGCCTGTCACGCCGGCATCGAAAAACAGTGGCGAGTCATTGACGACTGTCGCGGGTGTGAAGCCCTTTTCCAGCGCTGCCGAATAGATGAACGGTTTGAAGCTGGAGCCAGGCTGGCGCCAGGCTTGCGTGACATGGTTGAACTTGTTTTTGTCGTAGTCAAAGCCACCCACCATGGACTTGATGGAGCCGTCGCGCGGGTCCAGGGAAATGAAGGCGCCTTCCACCTCGGGCAATTGCGTGATCTCCCATGTACCCTTGGGTGTCCTGACGACGCGGATGACCGCTCCACGCCGCACCTTGATATTCGGTTGGGCCTTGTCCGACAGCCCTGACTGCGCGGGCCTGAGGCCCTCACCGGTGATCTCGACGCTTTCGCCGCTGCCACGCACCGCCACGATCTTTCTGGGCGATGCCTCAAGCACTACCGCGGACATGACGTCCCCGTTGTCCGGATGCTCCAGGAGCACATCGTCGATCGCGTCGTCAGCCTCCTTGGGATCGGCGGGCAGGTTGATGAACTTTTCCGGCCCGCGGTAGATCTGCCGGCGTTCGAAGTCCATGATGCCCTTGCGCAGCGCCTTGTAGGCAGCTTCCTGGTCGGCGGCGCGCAGCGTCGTGTAGACATTCAGGCCCCGTGTGTAGGTTTCGTCGCCGTACTGGGCATAGACCAGCTGGCGGGCTGTCTCGGCCACGTACTCGGCATGGACGCGCGTGGTGTCCGGCCCCGACCTGAGCTTCAGCTCTTCCTGTGCGGCCGCGACGGCCTGCCCGGCCGTGATGAAGCCATTGTCCTGCATGCGCTCGATGATGTAGAGCTGGCGCGAGCGAGCACGCTTGGGATTCACGATGGGGTTGTAGGCCGACGGCGCCTTGGGCAGGCCCGCCAGCATCGCCGCTTCGGCAATGGAAATATCCTTGAGCGGCTTGCCGAAGTACACCTCCGAGGCGGAAGCAAAGCCGAAGGCCCGGTTGCCCAGGTAGATCTGGTTCATGTAGATCTCAAGGATCTTGTCCTTGGTCAGAAGGTGCTCCAGCTTGAAAGTAAGGAGGATTTCGTAGATCTTGCGGGTGTAGGTTTTCTCGGACGACAGGTACACATTGCGCGCTACCTGCATGGTGATGGTGGACGCCCCCTGGCTCTTCAGGCGGCCCAGGTTGGCCAGGGCGGCGCGGATCACGCCCAGGTAGTCCACGCCGCCATGCTGGTAGAAGCGCGTGTCTTCGATGGCCAGCACCGCATCGATCATGACGCGCGGTATCGACTGGATCGGTGTGAGATTGCGGCGTTCCTCGCCAAACTCGCCCAGCAGCACGCCTTCGGCCGAGTAGACCCGCAGCGGGAGCTTGGGGCGGTAGTCAGAAAGGTCGGAGATGTCCGGCAGGTTGGGGTAGGCCACCGACAGGGCGATGGCAATCACCAGTGCCAGGCTTACGGCGCCCGCCAGCGCAAGGCCACCGGTCCACAACACCCCGCGCAGCAACCAGCTCAGCCAGGCGGGCCAGGGCTTTTTTGGCGAACGGGCGGGGCTGGTCGGGTCGTCAGGCGTCGGATGGTCGGGCATAAATGATTGCGTAAGGTCGCGTCAGCATTATAAAAATCTGCCGTTGACGCGATGGCAGGGCTGTACAGGGCCATTGTTGACCGCCACCTGATTGGTGTCTGCCGGAGATCACAAGGTTTCATCGGGAGGCTGCCAAACGTCGGCTTTTGGCAACGGTCACGCAGGCCTAAAAACGGAAAAACCTTTGCCGGACAAGGAGCTTACTGCTAGCATTCAAGTGAATTCTTAAGTTTCGTCGACCTTTTTACGGTCGGTTTCAGGGGACTGTCTTGAGCTCTTTGGGGTCGTTATTTAGTCGCCAACCCGCTCCTTTGTTGGGATTGGACATCAGTTCGTCCAGCGTCAAGCTGGTTGAGCTGGGCCGCGACAAGGCCGGGAACCTGGTGCTCGAACGCTGTGCGATCGAGCCCCTGGAGCGCGGCTGGATCACCGATGGTAACGTCGAGAAGTTCGACGAAGTTGCCGAGGCAGTCCGTCGTGTGGTCAAGAAGAGCGGCACGCGCACCAAGAGTGTCGCCATGGCGCTGCCTCCCTCGGCCGTCATCACCAAGAAGATCATCCTGCCCGGCGGCATGTCCGAGGCCGAACTCGAGATCCAGGTCGAATCCGAAGCCAACCAGTACATCCCTTTCTCGCTTGAAGAGGTCAGCCTTGACTTCTGCGTGGTGGGGCCGAGCCCCACGTCAGCCGGTGATGTCGAGGTGCTGATCGCCGCCTCCCGCCGCGAGAAAGTCCAGGACCGGCAGGGCCTGGCCGAGGCTGCGGGACTCAAGCCCGTCATCATCGACGTCGAATCCTACGCATCCCGCCTGGCAACCGGCAGGCTCATCGAGAGCCTGCCCAACAAGGGCGTGGACACCATGGTCGCGCTGTTTGAAGTGGGCGCGTTCACCACCAGCATGCAGGTCATCAAGAACGACGATGTGCTCTATGACCGGGACCAGGCCTTCGGCGGCGCGCAGCTGACCCAGCTGATCGTCCGCCAGTACGGCTTCTCGCCTGAAGAGGCCGAAACCAAGAAGCGCAACGGCGACCTCCCGGACGACTACGAGTCCGGCGTGCTGCGCCCCTTTGTGGACAGCATGGCCCAGGAAATCGGCCGCGCGCTGCAGTTCTTCTTTACCAGCACGCCGCACAACAAAGTTGACTATGTCATGCTGGCGGGTGGCTCCGCAGCGCTGCCGGGCCTGACGGAAGCCGTCACCCAGCAGACCTCATTTGCCTGCAGCCTGGTCAACCCCTTTGACGGCATGCAGATCGGAGACGGCATCCGCGAGAAAAAGATGCGCAGGGAAGCGCCTTCCTACCTCACCTCTTGCGGCCTGGCCATGAGGAGGTTCCTGCAATGATCCTCATCAACCTGCTCCCCCACCGCGAGGCCGCGCGCAAGCGTGCCCGCGAAGCCTTCTTTGCATCACTGGGCGCTGCAGCCATGGTCGGTGGACTGGCTTCCGGCGGCGTTTACCTGTGGTACCAGGCCCAGATCTCATCCCAGCAAGGCAAGAACAACTACCTCAGTGCAGAGATCAAGCGGCTTGAAAACCAGATCAAGGAAATCTCCAACCTCCAGTCCGAGATTGCCGCTCTGCGGGCACGCCAGCAGGCAGTGGAAGACCTTCAGTCCGACCGCAACCTGCCGGTTCACCTGCTCAATGAACTGGTCAAGCAGCTGCCCGATGGCGTCTACATCAACAGCATGAAGCAGGACAACCAGGCCGTCGTGCTCACCGGCGTGGCCCAGTCCAATGAGCGGGTGTCCGAACTGCTGCGCAACCTGGGCAACAACAGCCCGTGGCTCGAGCGCCCCGACCTTGTCGAAATCGTGGCCGGCAATGTGGCGCTGACACCGCGCGACAACCGCCGTGTTGCCAACTACACCATCCGTGTGCGCCTGAGGCGGGCGAGTGACGTCGCTGCCCCGACGGCGGCGGCCAGCGGTGCGGCGGCGCCGGCTTCAGTGGCAGCCAAGACCTGACAGGCCCGCTATGGCAACAAAACCCTCCATCAATATCGACTTCGCGGCCATTCAGAGCCGCCTGCAGGCGCAGTTCCGCGGGCTGGATGCCAACGACCCCTCGTCCTGGCCGGCGCTTCCGCGCTACCTGCTGTGTGTGGCCGTCACCATTGCGGTCGTGGTTGCGCTCTGGTTCCTGTGGCTGAGCACCTCCGACGAAGAACTCCAGGCCGAACGCGCCAAGGAGGTCACCTTGCGGGAGAGCTACAAGAAGAACCTGGCCCAGGCCGTCAACCTCGAAGCGCTCAAGAAGCAGCGCGAGCAGGTGCAGCAGTATGTGACCCAGCTTGAAAAGCAGCTGCCCAGCAAGGCCGAGATGGATGCGCTGCTGTCTGACGTGAACCAGGCGGGCCTGGGCCGCAGCCTGCAGTTCGAGCTGTTCCGCCCCGGCAGCGTCGTCGTCAAGGAATACTATGCCGAGCTGCCGATCGCCCTCAGGGTAACGGGCCGCTACCACGACATGGGTGCCTTCGCATCCGACGTGGCCAACCTGTCCCGCATCGTGACCCTCAACAACTTCACCATTGGCGGCGGCCGTGACGGTAACCTGACCATGGACGCGACTGCCAAGACCTTCCGCTACCTTGATGCAGAGGAAGTGGCCAAACAACGCAAGGTCGCACCGGCTGCAGGAGCAAAGAAATGACGGCCCTGCGCATCCTCGCGCTCATCGCCGCAGGCGTGGCCCTGGCGGGTTGCAGCAACTCCGATGAAGACGAACTCCAGCAATGGATGACCGAGCAGCGCAACATGACGCGCCCGCGCATTGCGCCCATTTCGGAGCCCAAGCAGTTCACCCCGCAGGGCTACCAGCAGGAAGGCGCGGTGGACCCCTTCAGCAGCCAGAAGCTGACGCAGGCGCTCAAGCGTGACTCAACGCAGGCCACAGCCAATGCCGCGCTGATTGCCCCTGAGCTGGCCCGCCGCAAGGAGCCGCTCGAATCGTACCCGCTGGACACCATGAGCATGGTGGGCAGCCTGATCAAGGAAGGGCAGCCCGTGGCCCTGGTCAAGGTTGACAACCTGCTCTACCAGGTGAAGCTGGGCGCCTACCTGGGCCAGAACTACGGAAAGATCGTGAAGGTCAGCGAAACGGAAGTTTCCTTGCGTGAAATCGTGCAGGACGCAGCCGGTGAGTGGATTGAACGCACTGCCAAGTTGCAGCTGCAAGAGAGGTAAAAAATGAAAAAGTACAACGGGTTGACATGGCAATTGGTGCGGCAGGCGGCGATTGCGGCCTTCGCATTGGTCGTGGCGCTGCCTTCACACGCGCAGACCGCGATCGAATCGGTCACTGGCTCCATCCAGGGCGGGGTTGAGGTCATTCGCATTGACCTGTCCCAGGCGCTCAGCGCGCCGCCCGCAGGCTTTGCCATCCAGTCGCCTGCCCGCATCGCGCTTGACTTTCCGGGCGTATCCAACGGCCTGGGCCGCTCCACAGTCGACATCAACCAGGGCAACCTGAAATCCGTCAACGTAGTGCAGGCAGGTGACCGTACCCGCGTGGTTCTGAACCTGAAGCAGCACACGGCGTACAAGACCATCCTGCAGGGCAAATCCCTGCTGGTGACGCTGGACTCGGTGGGCGCAGCACCTGTCGCGACGACGGCCGCCGCGCCAGCTTTTGCAGAGAACCGCAACCGTGAGAACCTGCCTCTCAAGGACCTGGACTTCCGCCGCGGTGCTGACAGCTCGGGCCGCGTCATTGTTGACCTTCCGAACAATCAGGTTGGCGTGGACATCCGGCAGCAGGGCCAGACCCTGGTCGTCGAGTTCATCCGCTCCACCCTGCCCGAAGGCCTGCGCCGCCGGCTTGATGTGTCTGACTTCGGCACCCCGATCCAGACCGTGACGACCTTCCAGGCCGGCGACCGCGTGCGCATGGTGATCGAGCCCAAGGGCGCATGGGAGCACAGTGCCTACCAGAGCGACAACCAGTTCGTGGTCGAGGTGCGCCAGCAGAAGATTGACCCGACCAAGCTGACACAGGGCCCTGGCTACAACGGCGAGAAGCTTTCGCTGAACTTCCAGAACATTGAAGTGCGTTCGCTGCTGCAGGTGATTGCCGA
>CAZFKW010000118.1:8564-10228 GCA_964519795.1 uncultured Ramlibacter sp.
TGGACATCATCCTGCAGGCCAAGGGCCTGGGCATGCGCAAGAGCGGCAATGTGCTGTGGATTGCGCCCAAGGATGAAATCGCTTCCAAGGAAAAACTCGAGCTTGAGTCGCAGGCCGCCATCCAGAACCTGGAGCCGCTGCGCACCCAGTCCTACCAGCTCAACTACACCAAGGCGGCGGACATTGCGGCCCAGCTGACCGCCGGCGGCGGCGGTGCAACTGCCTCCGCGCGCATCCTCAGCACCCGCGGCAGCGTCATTGCCGAACCCCGCACCAACCAGCTGTTCGTGACCGATATCGGCAGTAAGCTGGAGCAGGTGCAGCAGCTCATTGCCAAGCTCGACATCGCGGTGCGACAGGTGCTGATCGAAGCGCGCATAGTTGAAGCGTCCGACACCTTCGGCAAGTCGCTAGGCGTGCGTTTGGGTGGCAGCGACCTGCGCGGCATCCGCGGCGGGGACGCGGGCTACAGCATCGGCGGCGGAAACCGGCTGGCGCTGGGGGGCACCTATGACGCCGTGTCCGGCACCACCGGCGAAAGCGCCGTTGTCCCCACCACCCTCAACACAACCTTCGTCAACCTTCCCGCCAGCGGCCAGGGCTTCGGCACACCAGCCACGTTTGCGGTGTCACTCTTCAGCTCCGCTGCCAACCGTTTCCTGAACCTGGAACTCTCTGCCCTGGAAGCCGACGGCAAGGGCAAGGTCGTGTCCAGCCCGCGCGTGGTCACAGCCGACCAGACCAAGGCACTGATCGAACAGGGCACGGAACTCCCCTACCAGATCTCGACATCCAGCGGCGCGACCTCCATCGCCTTCCGCAAGGCCAACCTGAAGCTGGAAGTCACGCCGCAGATCACGCCGGAAGGCAACATCATCCTGGACCTGGACGTCAACAAGGACACGGTTGGACAGGCGACGCCGGCGGGTTTTGCCATCAACACCAAGCACATCAAGACCCAGGTCCTGGTGGAAAACGGTGGCACGGTGGTAATTGGCGGGATTTTCGAGCTGACCGAAAACGACACCGAGACCAAGGTGCCGGTACTGGGTGACCTGCCTGCGGTGGGCAACCTGTTCAAGTCGCGCGCGCGCACCAGCAACAAGACCGAAATGCTGGTGTTCATTACACCGAAGATGATTTCTGACCGGGCTGCTGCCCGCTGACCACACACTGTCACATAGATTGATTGAAATAGGGACGAGGAAGAGATTTATGAAGATATTGAAATACGCACTCGGGCTTTTGTTGGCCGCCACGCTTGTTGCTTGCGGGGGTGGGGGCGGGAGTGCGGGGACGACGACGACGGGAGGTGGGACCGGAACTGATGGAGGTGGCACCGGTGGGACGGGCACGACGACCGGTTCGCCTACGTTGGTTGTGGGCCTCTACGACTCTGGGGGAACTCAAGTAAACAGTATTGCATTGGGCGGTGGTTTCGTGGCGCGGGCGACGGTGTTAGATGGCGCTTCAGCACCGGTTGCCAATAAGCTGGTGACGTTCACACTCGATGGGGGAATCGCGGTCCTCACGCCTTCGACAGCTTTGACCAATGCCTCTGGGATCGCGGAAGTCACTATTGCGCCTGCTACGGTTTCTGCTGTCGGCGCAGGTACACTTTCCGGCTCAGCCCTAGTTGGTGCAATCTCGGTGAGTGGGCAGGT
>CAZFKW010000119.1:0-4147 GCA_964519795.1 uncultured Ramlibacter sp.
CAGGGCGGTCTGCACGGCACGCGCAAGCTCCCGGGGGGCAAATGTCAAGGCATCGGGTTCAGGGCAAGTGGCAGCCACCGTGACGGCAACCGCCTTGCCTGCATTCGGTGGCAGGGGCGCAAGCTCGCTTTGCGCACCCGGGTTCGCCGGGTCGGGCTTGAGTGTGAACGGCCAGCGGCCGTCGCGGCCGGCCGCCACATCTTCAGCAATCGGCGCGCCCTGCATGAACGTGCCGCGCACGGACTTCGGGAACGCGGCCTCGAACTTCTCCATGCCGTAGAACGCAAGCACGAATCGCGTCGCTTCAAACGGCGTGTAGCGCGCCGACAGCCAGGGCTGGCGCAAGTCGCAGTACTGCGCCCCTGCGTGCGACTGCACACGCGCAATGGCATGGCGCAGGTCCGGGCGCTCGCACAACACACCAGCCAGCGGCCGGTCTGGTGGCGTGGCGCGCAACACCTGCCAGGCGTGCCGCAACTGCAAAGGGAAATCCATATTGGTCTCGAATTCCAGGTGCGGCAGGCGGCGGCGCAGGCCGCGGCGCACATCACGCGGTGCCTGGCTGGAGCGGTACCAGAAATAGTCGGGCTCTTCAGCCGCTGCATCAGCCGAGCCATCGCTCGCCGAGCCCTTTCGGCAGGGGAGGACCCAGTCGAAATCCTTTTCAATAAGGCCGAGCAGTTCGCCCGCTGTCATCTCCGGCTTCACATCGGTGTCTTCACACACACGGAAGCTGTCCACAGCTTCAATGGCAATGTCCGGATGCAGTTCAAGAATCAGGGAATGCAACACCTCACAGGCTTCGGCATGCACGTTGGCGTGTGCCCACGCGACGAGGTGCTCCAGAGAAATCGATTTCTCGCCGCTGCTGGAAACTGCCGCAATAGCGGACGTCTGCATGGCCTCTTCAATGCGCCGCAGCTGGACCGAGGTGTCCTGCGGTGAGGCGAACACACCATCATCGGGGCGCGCTCCCTCCGCAAAATGCCGGGCGGCTTTGGCCAGCAAGGCCGAAAAGCGGCCGGCCAGCTCGCCCGTCAACACGGGCTCGCGCTGCATGGCCTTGACCCATGCATCTTCATGCACCAGGCTCCAGCCATTCATCTGCTGCGGATGATTGGTGGCGTAGGCGGCAAGACCTGTGGCTGCCGAGTTGCCCAGGCCGAGAAACCTCCGGTACTCAGGTGCCAGCCGCACGGCCTTGGGGTTGCGCACGAGCGCGAGGTGGTCCACCAGGTCAAACACATACTCGCGCAGCATGAAGCCCGAGCAGAACTGAGCGTGGTAGGGGCGGCGCAGCGGGTGGTCTGCATCGTAGCCATCCAGCGGCAGGGTACCGAGCTGGCCGTTGCCGATGAACGCCGTCGTGCGCAGTATGTAGCCCACGGGCGCGAGTTCATCAAGATCGGGCTGCCTGCCTTGCGCCAGGCTGTCCACGACGTGATTGAAGATCCGCGCGCTGCGGTTGCCGCGTGCGTAGATGAGTGTGTCGTAGTCGGCAAAGCCTGCGCGTTGTTTGGGCACCTCGCGCCGCAACAACGCCTCACGCTCCGGGGTCCATTCGCCCTGGCACAGCACGCCCATGGCGTCCCAGCTTGCCGCATAGTTGCGGTCGGTCTTGCTGTCCTCAGGCAGCATGTCGGACACAAGGAAGAAATGAAACACCCGCCCGCCACCGGTGAGCTGGTACAGGATCTCGCCGCGCCCGTCGGCATCCAGTTCAAAGCGCAGCTTCCTCACCTGGAACCGGCCACGCACCAGTTCGCGCATGGCTGCGCGCGGAAAACTCAGGGCATCGGGCACCACGGCGCGTGCCCGCTCCGTGCTCATCATGACCTCCGGCGGCCGGCGGGTGAAAGCTGCTTCGCTCATGCGGGCACTTCCTGCGACAGATCCATGCGGAGGATCAGTGCTTCCGGGTTGGCCGACATGATGCCGTCGCGCAGTTCGGGTGAAACGCCCTGCAACTGCGCATGCGGATCAGTCAGGCCCATGTCAAACGGCCAGTCAGAGCCGAACAGGACCCGGTCAGGGCCAAACGCAGCACCAACAAGTGCGAGCGAATCCGCATCGTGGGTGATGCAATCCACGCAAAAGCGCTTCATGGCAGTCCGCACCTTCTCGCCGCCCATATAGGTGCCATCGCGGTCCGTGTCCTGCCCGCGCTGCAGGCGGCCTGCAACCGATGCAAAGCTGCCGCCCCCATGCGCCAGGCAGATGGTGATGTTGCCATGCTGCTCCAGCACGCCGGACATGGTCAGGTGCGCCGCGGCAATGGCAGTCTCGGTCGGGCCGCCCAGCAGGTTGGGCAATGAGAAACGCGACAGCCTCGGGTCACAGGCACCGGCCGGGTGCAGCATGAGGAACGCACGCGCCTTGTCCAGCAGTGCCCACAGCGGCGCATAGCCCGGGTCGGACAGCATGCGGCCCCGCTTCGCGTCACCCGCAGGCATGGCAAAGAGCCGCTGGCCCCGTGCAATCGCCTCCCCGGCCGCCTGCACTGCGGCCGCGGGGTGGTACACAGGCAGGTGCAGCATGGGCCTGAGCCGCTCAAACCCGGCCGTCTTTTCGACCAGCGCGGCGTTGAGCAGCCTGGCCCATGCGAGCGAATCTTCTTCACCCAGTTGCTCGCGGTACAGTGTGGGCGGCACAGAGACCCAGGCCTCGGCCACGCCGTTGCGGTCCATCCAGTCGATCAGCATGGCGGGTTGGTACAGCTCGCGCTTTTTCAGGGGCGAGCCGTCCACGACGGCGTGGCCGTCGGCCCACTGCACGCCGGCCACACCAAGCACCTGCTCCTGGGTGAGCGGGATCATGTGTGCATGCACGTCAAGCCGGATGGCGGGAATGGCGAGGGTCATGTACGGTTCCTGGTATCTGTCTTGTGTTGCGGCGGCTTATGCCGAATCCCGATGGACCAGCGAGCGCTCTATCGTGATGACTGGGCTCGGGGACATGCCCACTGCGCCGTCCTCGAAGAAGCGCCGCACATGTCCAGCCGTGGCGGTAGCGTCGGAGCTGAGCGTGGTGAGTGCCGGACGCAGGTAGGCGCCCATCTCCACATCGCCAAAGCCGATGATGGCCACGTCACCCGGCACGGACAAACCCCGGTCGCTGAGGGCGGCCATCGCGCCGGCTGCGATTTCATCACTGCCTGCCTGGATGCCTTCGAAGTCCAGCCCCTTGGCCAGGGCGTCTTCCACCGCTGCCCGGCCTGCTGCATAGCGGTAAGTCCTGTCCCACACCAGTTCCGGGTCGAAGCAGCCGGCAGCCAGCATCGCAGCCTTGTAGCCGTTGAACCGCTCCGTGCCGATGGCCGAGCCCTTCATCCGACCGATGTAGGCAATACGCCTGCGGCCACTGGACAGCAGGTATTCCACGGCACGGCGCGACGACGCGGTCTCGTCATAAACAACGGACGGCACGGAAAAGCGGGTGAGATTCTGCCCGATCGAAACGACCATCGTGCCGTTGTTCTGCAGTTCCCTGATCATCGGCGCGATGGACGCAGGCACGACATCTGACATGGCAATGGCCACACCGCGCAGGCTCATGGTCATGGCGCGGCGGAAAAAGTCGTCAAGCCGCAGGTCGCTGTGCCCCTGGTTGAACAGCATCAGGTCCATGCCAACCTCTTCAAGTGCAGTCTGCACACGCAGCGTCAGCTCAGAGAAGTGGCGCTGCGCCAGGTCGCCGACCAGCAGCGCCACCGTGTTGCTGCGGCCCTTGCGCAGCCCCTGCGCCATCGGGTTGGGCCGGTAGCCCAGCGCCTTGATGGCTGCGTGCACCTTATCGCGCATCTCGGGCGCGACAGTCATGTTGCCGTTCTGCACCCGGGACACGGTGGCCAGCGACACGCCGGCCTTGCGCGCCACTTCCGTGACGGTGATATGGGGCTTGCCGGAGACTTTCATTCCTGCTGCGCGGCTCAGGCGTCTGGCGACGGTTGCGTGGCCTGCATCGATGGGCGAGTCATCGCCTGCGCCCACCATGCGCCAAGCCCGGGGCGCGTACTGAACAGCAGCTCGGGGCCAAAGCGCAGCTCAAGCCAGCCCAGCGCGCTGCCCACCGCAATGGCGGCCAGGCCAAAGACCGGCTGACCCGGCGTATCACCCTCCAGTGCTTCCTCAATGGCATCCAGCCCGCG
>CAZFKW010000119.1:4157-5382 GCA_964519795.1 uncultured Ramlibacter sp.
CGATGCGCAGCTTGTTCTGCTGGTCTGGCGGCCGCGCCGTTTCGCTACGGGCCAGCATGGCGGCCTCGACCACGGCATCAGCCGTGGAGATCAGCGTCAGGTCGTTCCAGCGTTGCGGGCCGGACGCGGCGAGCAGGCGCCCCTGCCCGTGCACCACATTCAGGTATTCCATGATGACGTTGGAATCGGAGAGCTTCAAGCCGTCGTCCGTCACCAGGACAGGGACTTTGGCGATGGGGTTGTCGGCCCAGAAAGCCGGGTCCTCGGTCCGCAGCGCGGTGCCCACAAGCTCGATGGAATCCGCCACGCCCAGCTCATGGGCCACCACACGGGCCTTTCTTGCAAACGGCGAATTGACGGTGTAACGCAAACGCATGCGGCTCTCCAGTGCTGCGGCCGGCAGCAGGAAATCCTGCTGCACTTCATTGGGAGAAAACGTTTTCTCAAAATTGATCGTATCAGCGAGTCCGGATGCCGTCAACAGGAAATCCCGATGTACCTTCTCACAGGCCTTTGGTGATTTGGGCAAGGTGGCGGGCGCACCTGGATGGATAGCGGCTCAAGGCCGCAATGACAAACCTCTTCTGCCCGGCCGACCTCCTCCGTCTGACGTACCCCGCGCCAGACGCACTCAACGCCGCGGCGCGCAGACCAGCTCGCCCGGGTCGTTGGGCAGGACGGCGCGGTCGTTCTTGGCCTGGGCCACATCCATGTCGCGAGGCAGGGTCACGCCGTTTTTCACGGCGAGGATTTCGGCCATCACGCTGACTGCAATTTCCGGCGGCGTCTTGCTGCCGATGTAGATGCCGATGGGGCCGCGCAGGCGGGCCAGGGTTTCTGCGGTCTGCCCGAAATGCTCCACCATGCGGTTGTGGCGGATCTCGTTGTTGCGGCGCGAGCCTATGGCGCCGACGTAGAAGGCGTCGGTCTTCAGTGCTTCGAGCAGCGCCAGGTCGTCGAGCTTGGGGTCGTGCGTGAGCGCGACGACGCAGCTGCGGCGGTCGGGCTTGAAGGCGAGCACCACATCGTCGGGCATGTCGGCGACCACGGTGGCGCCGGCGACCGACCATGCACCGCGATACTCCTCGCGCGGATCGCACACGGTCACGGCAAAACCGCTGAACAGGGCCATGGTGGCCAGGTATTCGGTCAGCTGACCGGCGCCGATGAGCAGCATGCGGTACTCAGGCCCGAAGGTGTTGACGAGTTCTGCGTCTGACACGCT
>CAZFKW010000119.1:5392-10197 GCA_964519795.1 uncultured Ramlibacter sp.
GCGCACTGGCCACCGCCTGGGTGACAGCGCCATCAGCCAGGCGCACACTGCGGCGCATGAGCTGGCCGGCTTCCAGCTCGCTCACGAGATCGCCAAGACTCGCTGCGTCGGGATCGTACTCCAGCAGCAGCTCCAGCGTGCCTCCGCAAGGCAGGCCGAAGCGGTGAGCCTCGTCGGCGGTGATCCCGTACTTGACGAAGCCGGGCGGGCCGGACGGGATCTGGTTGTGCGCATCTTTCCCCGAATAGGCCTGCGTGAAACGGTAGATCAGGTCGTCTTCAATGCACCCGCCAGAGACCGACCCCACGACAGCGCCGTCTTCGCACAGCGCCATGATGGAGCCGATGGGCCGGGGCGATGAGCCCCAGGTGCGCACGACGGTCGCCAGCAATGCCCGTTTGCCTGCGAGGCGCCAGTCGCGCAGCGTGCGCAATACCATCACGTCAAGGTTTTCCATGGCTGATCTCCTGTCAGGGCTCGTGCAAGTTCAGCGCATCACGACGTAGGCCAGGACGGCGACAGCCACCGCGCCCGCCACCCAGGCCCATGCAGGCATGCCGGCGCCGGATGCCGGCTCCACCACAGGCGGCGGCAGGCCTGCGGCGGCGTCCGCCTCGGCCCTGGCAGCATAGGCCTCGGGGTGCTGGCGCTGCATCTCTTCGTCAAAGCGCTTGAAGAAATCTTCTGCCATGCCCTTGGCTGCGCCGTCGATCAGGCGCTGGCCGAGCTGGGCGATCTTGCCGCCCACGGAGGCGTGGACGACGTAGCCCAGTTCGCAGCCCCCCTCATTGGGCGTGAGCGTGACTTTTGCATTGCCCTTGCCAAAGCCGGCCGCCCCGCCCTGCCCGTCAAAGGTGATGGTGTAGCTCTGCGGCGGCACGATGTCACTCAGCGTGATCTTGCCCGCGAACCTGGCCGACACCGGGCCGATCTTCACCGCCACGCCCACGGCGTACTGGTTCTCGCCCGTGGCCTCGACCTTGTCGCAGCCGGGGATGCAGCGCTTGAGCACCTCGGGGTCGTTGAGCGCGTCCCAGGCTTGCTGCTGTGTCACGGCGAGTTGCCGGCTGGCTTGCATGTCCATGTTGGTCTTCCTTATGTGCGTTTTTTGTCTATTGTTTCATCACGGCAGCGAGGCTGCCCGCCAGGTCTTCCAGGCGGCTCAGATTGTGCACCGCGAGCATGCCGTGCGCATGCCTGTGCATCACTGCCGCGCCCCGTGCCAGCGGGCTGTACCCGTCAAAGCGCAGAAGCGGGTTGAGCCAGAGGATGCGCCCGGCATGCAGGCGCAACCAGCCGAGCTCCCTTGACAGGTCTTCGGGCTCGCCGGTGTCCAGGCCGTCGGTAATGATGAGCACCAGCGTGCGCCTGCCGACCAGGCGCCGCGCATGCTGGCCGCGCAGCGAGGCGAGCGACTCGCCCAGGCGTGTGCCGCCGGCAAAATCCTCGATCAGCATGCTGGCCGCGGCGAGCATCCCGTCAGTGTCAGCCAGCTTGAAGGCCTGGGTGAGGTCGGTCAGGTGCGTGCCAAACGCAAACACATCGCGCCGCTGGTGGCCGCGTGTGGCAGCATGCAGGAAGGCCAGCAGCAGCCGCGCATAGCGCTCCATCGAGCCGGAAACATCCACCAGCACCAGCAGCGGCAGCGGCTGCTCGCGGCGCGTCAGGCGCGGCAGCCGCATGAGTTCACCGCCGGTGCGCGATGCATGGTGCATCACGCCCGGCCAGTGGATGCGCGCGCCGCGTGAGCCGGGGCGCGTGCGGCGCGACGGTGCATGCGGCAGGGGCATGGCGATGTCGCGCGCCAGGCGCTCCACCAGCCGGTATTCGCTGCCGCTCAGTGCATTGAAGTCGGCATGCTTCAGGAGTTGCATGTCGCTGGCCGTCATGGCGGCGTCAAAGTCCACCTTCTGGTCTTCCTGTTTGGGCTTGGCCTGGCCGAAGGCCTTTTGCGGTGACAGGGCCTCACGCACACGCGGCCTGCGTTTGGAAGGCTCGGCCTTGCCTTCGGCACTGGGCAGCAGTTGCGCGAGCAGCTTGTTGGCCATCTGGGGGTCGCGGAAGTACACGTCGAAAAGCTCGCGGAACACCATGCGGTCAGCTTCGCGGCTGACGAGGACTGCCTCAAGGGCAGCGCTCAGGTCGGGCTTGTTGCCGACGCCCACAAGCAATGCGGCCTCCTGCGCCAGGCCGATCCGCGCGCTGTCGGTACGCACACCGGCGCGGCGCAGGGCGCGGCCGAAGCCGGTGATGTTGTCGGCGAGTTTCCCAGTACGCGAGTCACCCAGTTGCATGACGGTCAGGGCGCTGTTACGCCGCCGCCTCCTCTTCTGGTTTCAGAAGGTCAGCCGCGAAATCACGCGTGAGCGCGGCTACGTCTTCGCGCTGCTTGAACAAAATGCCGGCTGTGTCGGCAACCACTTCAGGGTCGACTACCAGCGTGTCAAGCGCTACCAGTGCTTTCGCCCAATCCACACTCTCGGCGATGCCGGGCGCGCGCTGGAAGGCATTGGCAAAGGGCTGGCTGCGCAGCTTGCCCACAAAGTGCGCCACCTGTTTTGCCAGCGCCTCGCCGGCCTGCGGCACCTGGGCCTGGACAATGGCCAGTTCGCGCTCGCGCTCGGGGTAGTCCAGCCAGTGGTAGAGGCAGCGGCGCTTGACGGCGTCGTTGAGCTCCCGGGTGCGGTTGCTGGTGAGGATGGTCACCGGCATGGCCTGTGCACGCACGGTGCCGATCTCGGGGATGCTCACCTGGTACTCGCCCAGGTACTCAAGCAGGAAGGCCTCGAAGGGTTCGTCGGCCCGGTCCACTTCGTCGATGAGCAGCACGGCGCCGGGCTCTGGCGTCTGCAGTGCCTGCAGCAGCGGGCGGCGGATGAGGTAGCGGTCCTGGTAGACCTCGCGTTCGATCTGGTCTGCGCTGGCAGCCACGTGAACGCCGCTGCCATCTGCGCCGCGTGTTTCTGCGGCTCGCATGTGGAGCAGCTGTGCGGCGTAGTTCCATTCGTAGAGGGCTTCGCGTTGCTCCAGGCCGTCGTAGCACTGCAGGCGCAGGAGCTGCCGGCCCAGCGCGGCAGACAGGGCCTTGGCCAACTCGGTCTTGCCGACACCGGGTTCGCCTTCGAGCAGCAGCGGGCGCTGGAGCTTGAGGGCGAGGAAGACGGCTGTGGCCAGGCGGCGATCGGCGAAGTAGCCGACGGATTGCAGCGCCTGGAGCAGGTCGTCGATGCTGGCGAAGGGGGTGTTGTGGGATGGTGGGTTCATGGTGCTGTTGGGGCTTGTGCCATTACAGCAAAGTCATGGGATGCTCGCCGTTGGCGGCCGGGGCATGACCTCGCGCTCCGGGGCCGCAAATGGGGTCGGAGCCCAATTTCGTCCGGAACCGAGCGCTCCGTGGGGATTCGCGTCCTGAATTGGGATCCGACCCCATTTGCCTGGACCGCGCCATCCGTGAAGGCTGCTGTCCTGGATTGGGATCAGACCCCATATGCTTCGGGCCTGCGTGCGGGCAGTGTCAGGCGAGGGCCTTTGCCACGGCCCGCTGCGTCTGCACGCTGATCAGGTTGGCGCGGTACGCCGCCGAAGCATGGATGTCGCTGCTCAACTCGGAAGCATCTATCTTCACGCCTGCGGCAGCCTCCGGCGTGAAGCTCTTGCCCAGGGCCTCCTCCAGCTCCTTGTGGCGGAACACGCCGTTGCCGCCGCCGGTCACAGCCACGCGCACGCCGCTGTCGGTCTGGGCCACGAAGACGCCGATCAGCGCAAAGCGCGAAGCCGGCTGCTTGAACTTCATGTAGGCAGCCTTCTTCGGGATGGGAAAGCTGATGGCCGTGATGAGTTCATCGTCCTTCAACGCGGTCGTGAACATGCCCTGGAAATACTCGTCCGCCGGGATCTTGCGCTGCGTGGTTTGGATGGTTGCGCCCAGCGCCATGACCGCCGTCGGGTAGCAGGCAGACGGGTCGTTGTTGGCGACCGAGCCGCCCAGCGTGCCCATGGCCCGCACCTGGCGGTCGCCAATGTGCGAGGCCAGGTCGGCCAGCGCCGGGATGCTTGCCTTGACGTCGGCGTTGTTGGCCACGTCGGCATGGCGCGTCATCGCGCCGATGACGAGGCTGTTGCCCTCTTTCTTCACGCCGCTCATGCCGGGAATGGCCGCCAGGTCCACCAGCTTGCCGGGGTCCGACAGGCGCAGCTTCATGGACGCCAGCAGCGTCTGGCCGCCGGCCAGCACCTTGGCGCCGCCGGCTGCGAGTTTGGCAGCATCGGCTGCGGTGGAAGGACGTTCGAATGTGAATGCATACATGATGTTCTCCTTCTTGTCGTGTTACTTCGCCGCCTGGATGGCTTCCCACACGCGACTCGGCGATGCGGGCATGTCGAACTCGACAACGCCCAGCGGCTTGAGCGCATCGAGCACGGCGTTGATGACCGCCGGAGGCGAGCCAATCGCCCCGGCCTCGCCGCAGCCCTTGGTGCCCAGCGGGTTGTGGGTGCAGGGTGTGCAGACGGTGCCGATGTTGAACATCGGGAAGTCATCGGCGCGCGGCATGGCGTAGTCCATGAAGCTGCCGGTCAGCAGCTGGCCCGTTTCGGGGTCGTAGACGCAGTTCTCCAGCAGCGCCTGGCCAATGCCCTGCACCAGGCCGCCATGCACCTGGCCTTCCACGATCATCGGGTTGATGATGGTGCCGAAATCGTCCACGGCGGTGAACCTGTCCACGCGCGTAGTACCCGTGGCCGGGTCAATCTCGACCTCGCAGATGTAGGTGCCGGCCGGGAAGGTGAAGTTGGTCGGGTCGTAG
>CAZFKW010000120.1:0-4052 GCA_964519795.1 uncultured Ramlibacter sp.
GCCCGGCCCCGAGGCTTCACTGCTGAAGATCGAGGGCACGGAGATACAGCAGAAACTCACCGCCTTGATGGTGCAGGCGGCCGGCCCGATGGCGCAGGCCTTTGACCCCGACTACCTGGAAGGCCGCACGGAGCACAGCGTCACGGGCAACGATGAGGTTGCGCCGCTGGCACCGTACTACTTCAATTACCGCAAGACAGCCATCTACGGCGGCTCCAACGAGATCCAGCACAACATCATCGCGCGGATGATCCTGGGCCTGTGAGCCGCCGGCGCCGCATCAACCAGCATTGACCCGGACTCCCATGAACCTTGACTTTTCCCCTGAACAGAAGCAGCTCGCGGATGCGGTGAAGCGCTGGGCCGACAAGGCCTACACCTTTGAACACCGGCGTGCCGTGATGAACAGCGCGCGCGGCTGCGATGATGCCGACTGGCAGGCGCTGGCTGACCTGGGCCTCACGGCGCTGGCACTGCCTGCGGAAGCGGGTGGCTATGACGGAACGGCGGTGGACCTGCTCGTGGTCATGCAGGCGCTGGGGCATGCGATGCTGCTGGAGCCGCTGGCCGCCACGGTGGTGGCTGCCGAAGGGCTGCGGCTGGCAGGCGGGCATGGTGCGACGCTGGAGGCGGTGGCCTCCGGCAACATGCGCCTGGCCTGTGCCTTTGCCGAGCGCCAGTCACGCTACGACCTGGCCGATGTGCAGGTGGAGGCCGCGCGGGAAGGCGGCGCCTGGCATATTCGTGGCGAGAAGGCGTTGGTCCTGCATGGCAGCCAGGTGGACTTCCTGCTCGTCTCAGCCCGCACGGCTGGCGCGTCGCGGGACAGCGCCGGCATCACGCTCTTTCTCATGGACGCACAGGCCGCCGGCATCGGGCGCAGGACGGTGCGCACGGTTGACAACCTGCGCGCCGACATACTGGCCATCGACCTGCACCTGCCTGACACCATGCGCGTCGGGAAGGAAGGCGATGGTCATGCGCTGATGGAGTCCGTGGCCTGCCTCGCGGCAGTGCTTGCCTGCGCCGAGGGCATTGGCGTGATGGAAGCCCTGAATTCAGCCACGCTGGACTACCTGCGCACGCGTCAGCAGTTCGGCGCGCCACTGGCACGCCAGCAGGTGTTGCAGCACCGCATGGTGGACATGTTCATCCAGCTTGAGCAGGCACGCTCCCTGACCTTGCTGGCTGCGATGCGACTGGCCCGTGGCGACGACGGCGAGGCCAGGCGCGCCGTCGCTGCGGCCAAGGTGCAGGTCGGCGAGGCGCTTCAATATGTGGGTGAGCAGGCCGTGCATCTGCACGGCGGGATCGGTGTGACGGACGAGCTGCCGGTGTCGCACCTGTTCAAGCGCGCGACCATGCTTGCCATGAACTGGGGTGACAGCGCGCACCACCTGGCCCGCTTTGCGGCGATCAAGACCTGAACCGGATTCAACAAACGGAGACTGCGATGCCTGAACTGTCCGACAAATACCCGATGAGCGACTTCACCGAGGAGGGCAAGAAGCTGCGCCGCTACATCTGCGGCGACGCATACGTGGACGACCTTCTCGGCGCACGTGACGCCTTCAACCACGAATGGCAGGTCTTCACCACCAACCAGTTGTGGGGCCGCACCTGGGCCCGCGGCATCCTGCAGCACCAGCAGCTGAGCCTGATCAACCTGGGCATGCTTGCCGGCGCCGGCCGCATGGAGGAGTGGGAGATGCATTTCCGCATTGCGCTCAATGTCACCAGGGTGCCACTGATCCAGTTGCGCGAGACCATCCTGCATATAGCGATGTATTGCGGCATCCCGATTGCGCGGGACTGCATGGCCATTGCCCGCAAGGTCTTGAAGGAAGAGAACGTGGACCTGTCGGTCCTTGACGAGGAGGCGAAATGAGTGCAGCCCCGACTGGCGCGCGCATCGGCTACATCGGCCTGGGCGACATGGGAATGCCGATCGCAGGCAAGCTGCTGGCGGCCGGCTTTGAGCTTACCGTGTGCGACCGCAACCCGGCCGTGACGCAGGCCATGGCCGGGCGGGGCGCCCGGGTGGTGGCCACGCCCCAGGCCGTCGCGGATGAATGCGAGATTGTCTTTTCCTGCCTGCCCGCGCCCGCCATCAGCGAAGAAGTCGCTTTCGGCGAGGGCGGCGTCGTTCACGGCGGCAGGATCAGGGTCTACATCGAGAACTCGACCATCGGCTCGGCCACCATGCGGCGCATTGCCCAGGGCATGGCCCGGCGAGGCGTCGGCATGCTCGACGCACCGGTGAGCGGCGGCCCCACGGGCGTGGCTGCCGGCAGGCTCAGCTGCTTTGTCTCGGGCAGAGACGAACACTACGCGTTTGCACAGCCTGCACTGACCGGCATGTGCGACCGGCTGTTCCACATTGGCAAGGATCCGGGGCAATCCCAGGTGCTCAAGCTGGCCAACAACCTCCTCAATGCCGCCAACCTGACCATCGCCAGCGAGATGCTGGCCATGGCGGCGCGCGCGGGCATTGACATGGAGACAGCCGTGGAAGTGATCAATGTCAGCACCGGGCACAACCGCGCAACAGAGGAGACATTCAAGTCGCAGATCATCAACGGCAAATATTCGGTGGGCGCGCGGCTGGACATCCTGGCCAAGGACGTGGCCCTCGCCGTGGCTGAAGCCGAGTCACTGGGCGCCTCGCACATGGCCACTGACGGGGTGCATGCCGTTTGGTCCAGGGCGATGGACGAAGGCCACGGCAAGGAAGACCTGACGCGCATCCAGCAATTCATCGTGGCGCAAGGCCGCAAGGAGCAGACATCATGAGCAACAATACGGAATTCGCAGGGCAGGTCGTCGTCGTCACCGGCGGCGCCAAGGGCATAGGGCAATGCATTGCGCTGGCATTCGCAGCTGCGGGCGCAGACCTTGTGATCGTTGGCCGCGACGAGGCTGCACTTGCCGGGACCACCCGCGCCATCGAGGCGCTGGGCCGCCAGTGCTGTGCCGTGCAGGCCGACATCACCAACGAAGAGCAGGTTGCAAGGATTCCCGAGGCGATCAACAGCCGCTTTGGTGGCCGCGTCGACGTGATCGTCACCGCTGCCGGTACGCGCGACCATGCCAACAAGCCTGTGGCCCAGCTGGACCTCGCGCAGTTCGATGATGTGATGCGCGGCAATGTGAACGGCACCGTGCTGCCCATCCGCTCCGTGCTGCCGCTCATGATCGGGCGCAGGAGCGGCAAGGTGGTGGCGATCTCGGGCGTGTTCGGATTGCGCGGACGCATCAACCACGCCGGCGGGTGCGCCTCGAAGTGGGCGCTGGAGGGGCTCGTGCGCGTCATGGCCATTGAACTGGGCCAGCACAACATCAACGTCAACGCGGTATGCCCGGGTTATGTTGAGGGCCCTCGGTCCGCTGCGGGCATTGCAAAGATTGCGGCTGCACGCGGCATCACGCCCGAGGCTGCGCGCGCGGAACTTGAAGGCGCCACGGTGCTCAAACGCCTGTCGACGCAGGATGACATCGCGAACGCCGTCATGTTCCTTGCGGGCGAGAAGGCGCGCAACGTCACAGGCCAGGATTTGGTGGTGGACGCCGGCTGGACGCTGTGATGGCGGCGTGTACACAAGCCATTGCGCAGACAGCCTGAGTGTCTGCACCGCAGGCATTCGGAACCGGATCTGCCTCTTGAGCACTGAATTTCGCGTGGCACGGAAGTTGCCATTTAACCCTCGCTGAGCGGCAAGTCCGCTACTTGTTTCAACGTCGTACCACAGGAGACTACATCCATGACTCATCCAGAAATCAATCGCCGCCAGGTGCTCGCCGGCATGGGCGCCCTGGCCCTTGGCGCAGCCACCGGCGCGCACGCGCAGGCCCCGTTTCCCACCAAGCCGATCATCCTTGTCTCGCCCTACCTGGCGGGCGGCAGTGCCGACGGCATTGCCCGCGCGCTGGCTGAAGCCGCAGGCAAGGAACTGGGCCAGCCCGTGGTGGTGGAAGCCAAGCCAGGCGCTGAAGGCCTGGTCGGCGCCGCCGACGTTCAGAAGGCACCGCCTGACGGCTATCGCGTGCTGTGG
>CAZFKW010000120.1:4062-8732 GCA_964519795.1 uncultured Ramlibacter sp.
ACTGCGCAAGAACCCGCCTTTCGACCCGGTCACGGCGTTCACGCCGATTGCCGCATCGGTGGACTTCTCGTTCTTCCTTTATGTGCACCCGAGCTTCCCGGCCAAGGACATGAAGGAGTTCCTGGCCTACGTCAAGGCCAATCCCGGCAAGGTGTCTTATGCCACCGGCAACAACCAGGGCCTCCTGACGATGGCCGACCTGGAGCTCAAGCACAACCTGGACATGGTGAAGGTCCAGTACAAGGGCGAAGTTGCCGCCGCGGCTGATATTGTGACGAACCGCATCCAGGCGATCTGGGCGACCACCTCGATCCTGAACTTTGCCAAGGAAGGCAAGCTGCGCATCCTCGCGACAACATTGCCCAAGCGCAGCCCGCTCCTGCCCGACGTTCCGACCATGAAAGAGCTTGGCATTGCAGGTGGTGAGTTTGGCGGCGGCTGGCTCGGCATTTTCGGACCGGCAGGCGTTCCCCGGCCCATCGTCGAGCGCCTGAACAAGGCATTTGTCCATGCGCTGAACACGCCTGATGTGCAGACCAAGCTGTCCAACGCGGGCCTGGTCTACACACCGATCACGACTCCGGAGGCACTGAACGCCTACTCGAAGGACCAGCGTGACATGTACGTCAAGGTCGTGAAAGACCTGAAGATCGAATTGCAGTAAAGGCCTGGAGCACCCGCCCTGCCGCTGCCAAGGCAGCAGCAGGCGGTGTTCAATTCGCAGTTTGGCCGGCGAGGCGAAGGGAGCGCGCAGACCGCGCGCGCGTGAGTTGCTGCAGAAGTGGGAAGGCCCCGGCGTGCTGGTGGTGGTGACGCACCAGGTGAACATCACGGCGCTGATTGAAGGCTTCACCTCTTCAGCGGAGGGCGTGGTGATGCGGCCTGGCGTGGATGGGCGGCTGCAAGTCCTGGGCCGGGTGTCGCCATGGTTGTCACCTGTCGGGGATTGACCTGCAATCCTCACGGCCGTGGCGGCAGGCATCAGGTTGCGCATCCACCTCAGGCAGTGAGCTGGCCCGCCGTGCCGGCACGCTTCTGCACGGCCTCCATCAGCCGCTGGAGCGCCGCGAAATCCACGGGCTTGACCAGGTGCGCATCAAATCCCGATGCCCGTGTGCGCTCGCGGTCTTCCTGCATGCCATAGCCGGTGACTGCCGTGATGGTCATCTGCGGGCCACCGGGCAGCGCGCGCAGCAGCCTCACGGCCTGCAAGCCGGACATGCCCGGCATGCCCAGGTCCAGCAGCACGGCATGGGGCGCCCACTCTCTTGCTATGGCGACACCGGGCGCACCATCGTATGCCAGCTTGACGGACCAGCCCATGAGGCGCAGCACATCAGCCAGGCTGTCGGCCGCGTCCTTGTTGTCGTCAATGATCAGGCAGCGCCAGGGGGCAGCTTCATCATCGCTGCGGATGCTGTCGCTCCTGGCGTTGGGAAGAAAAAACCTGAAGGTGCTTCCCATGCCCACACCGGGGCTTTCAGCATGCAGCGTGCCGCCATTAAGCTCCACCAGGGAGCGCGCGAGCGTGAGGCCGATGCCCATGCCCCTGCTTGAAGAGCTGGAAGATGTCTTCCGTCGAGTCTGGCGCAAGGCCGATGCCGTTGTCGCGGACTTCGGTCATGAGGCGGTCGTCTTCCATGCGCGCGGCCAGCTTGATGCTGCCGCCTTCGGGCGTGTACTTGGCGGCGTTGGTCAGCAGGTTCTGCAGCACCTGCATCAGCCGCATCGGGTCGCCGTCCACCTGGATTCCAACGGGAGGCAGGGACACGGTCAGCTGGTGGCGCCGCGCTTCCAGCAAGGGCCGCACGCCCTCCACAGCGCGCCCCACGACCGAGGCCCAGTCCACCTGCTCTTTCCTGAGCGCGATCTTGCCGGTGGACATGCGGCCGGCGTCCAGCAGGTCGTCCACGAGCCGGGTCATGTGCGAGAGCTGCCGGTCGATGATGTCGCGGCTGTTGCGCACCACCGGCGAGGGGGATGGCTCCAGTGCATTGCGCATGGGGGCAAGCGGGTTGCGCAGCTCATGGGCCAGCATGGCGAGGAACTCGTTCATCCGTTTGCTGGAATTTTCAAGGTCTTCCAGGCGGCGCCGCTCGGTCATGTCTCGCGTGACCTTGGCGAACCCGGTAAGTTCGCCGTCCTGCCCGAACAGCGCGGTGATGACCACGTTGGCCCAGAAGCGGCTGCCATCCTTGCGCACGCGCCAGCCTTCGTCCTCGAAGCGGCCCAGGCGCCGGGCCTGGCGGAGTTCTTCCTCGGGCCAGCCGCGATTGACCGCTTCCGGCAGGTAAAAGACCGAGAAGTGCCTGCCCATGATTTCATCAGGCCGGTACCCCTTGATTTGTTGCGCGCCGCTGTTCCACGATGCCACCGTGCCATCGGGATTGAGCATGAAGATGCCATAGTCCAGCACCGCCTCCACGAGGAGCTGGAACCGGACCGCATCAGTTGCCGGATTCTCGGACGGCGTCATGGGGCGGGGAGGGCGGGCATGCCAAATAATATCCGACTACCGCCGGGGTGAATGCGCGGTCGCGCACACAAGAATCCCCTGCGCGGGGTGGTCGCTGATGTCGGGCTCACCCCCATGGCGCCTGTCTTGACGGCAGGTCGATAATGCCCAGTCCACTCCGCCGTTCACACACTGCACCCCACCCCATGGCCCTGCCCATCGACCCTGACACCATCACCCACGGAATCCAGCTGGCAGTGGCCCCGGTGTTCCTGCTGACAGCTGTGTCCGGAATGATCGGCGCCGTGGCGGGGCGGCTGGCCCGCATCATCGACAGGGCGCGCGCTGTGGAGGACCGGGCGCGGGCGTCCACCGATGCCGATTTCCTGGCAGGGGCGTATGCCGAGCTGGGCGAATTGCGGCTGCGCGGGCGCCTGGCCAATGGCTGCATCGCGCTGCTCACCCTCTGCGCTTTCCTGATCGGCCTGACCATCATCGTGCTGTTCCTGGGGGAGACCACTGCCTTTCAGGTGAGCCGCGGTGCGATCTGGGGGTTCCTGGCCGGTGTGGTGTGCTTCCTGGCTGCGCTGCTGTGCTTCCTGGCTGAAACCGTCATCGCGACACGCTTGCTGAACTTCTACATGCTCGACCGGCATGTTCCGTAGCGCGGCTGCCTGATGCAGTACGCACTGAAGATCCTGGACTCCGACGATGCATCGCCGGTGCAGCGGCGCGAGGCCGAGGCGCGGTTCCGGCGCGCGCTGGACGACTCGCTCGGTGACGAAAGCATGGTCCTGCCGGTATACCGCGCTTACCAGCGCCTGGTGGCCACTTATGGCGAGAACCCGGACCTTGAACTGCTGTCCGACGCCCAGCGCGAGATCTTCAGCCAGTGGCAGGCGGCCGAGACGGCGGCAGTGGCGGCGGGGTTCGGCACGCACCGGTACATGGGCGATGCGATGTTCGAGATCGGGGAGGTTGGCAACACGGGCGACGCAGGAGGCACAGGCAGCGCAGGCAACACACAGGTGTAGCTGTCTCAGGCGTGCCAGCGCCCTCTTGCCCGCCCGCCTAAACTGCGGGACAAACAACCTGTGGAGACACATCACATGACCATCACCCTGTGCGGCTCGCCGATTTCAAACTACTACAACAAAGTCAAGCTCGCGCTGCTTGAAAAGGGCATTCCCTTTACTGAGGAAAAAGTCGGCACCGGGCGCACTGACGAGGCTGTGCTTGGTGACTCGCCGCTGGCCAAGATCCCGTTCATCCGCACGGAGCAGGGCGGGCTGTGTGAGAGCCAGGCCATTCTGGAATACCTGGAATCCGCGTACCCGAATCCGCCACTGATGCCTTCAGACCCGTGGGCCGCAGCCAAGGTGAGCGAGCTCACGACATTCATTGACTGGCACCTGGAAATGACGGCACGCCAGCTATACAGCTCGATGTTCTTTGGCGGCCCTGCGCTGGGTGAAGCGCGCCTGGCCGCCATCCGCGAACAGCTGGACAGGAACATCGCAGCCTTCAAGCGCCTTGCAAAGTTCTCACCCTATGTGGCGGGCGAGACCTTCACCCAGGCCGACTGCTCAGCCTTCGCCAACCTCCCCCTCGTAGGCATGGCCACCAGGGCCGCCTACGGCGAAGACCTCCTGCTTGCCTCGGGCGTCGACTACAAGCCCTATGTCAAGCTCATCGGCGAACGCCCCAGCGCCCAGACCGTCGTAGCCGACCGCAAAGCCGCAACCGCAAAGTAATTAATTGGAGTAATTAATTGGGGTCAGATTCCAATTAGTTGGAGTTTTTTGTTTTCTGAATTAATCGGAATCTGACCCCAATTAAGTGTTGTGGGCTTGCTTGCGGGCGGGGGCGGGACTACGATGGCTTTCCATTCCCGGCGGAGGCTTTATGCCGCAACTCATCGCATCAGTCGAAGGCGTCGAGATCAAGCATGTGTACCTGACGAAGGACCGCACGACGCTTGGGCGCAAACCGCATAACGACATTGTGCTGGAGAACAACGTGGTGAGTGGCGAGCACTGCGTGTTTGTCCTGCATGGGCTGGCCGATGTGACGGTGGAGGACCTGCGCAGCACCAACGGCACTTACGTCAACGGCATGATGATCAAGAAGCCGCACAAGCTCGCTGACGGTGACCTGCTTGCCATTGGCAACTTCCGCATCCAGTACCTGAGTGCTTCCGGCGAGTCGGGCTTTG
>CAZFKW010000120.1:8742-10150 GCA_964519795.1 uncultured Ramlibacter sp.
GGCGAGACCATGGCCATGAAGATCGGAAGCAGCGGCTTTGGTGCCGCGGGCGCCGCGCCACTGCATGCCAGCTTCAAGGTGGTGACCGGGTCTTCCGCCGGGCTGGAAGTTCCGGTGGTGAAAGCCGTCACGACTTTTGGCAAGCCGGGCGTTTCGGTGGTGGCTGTGTCACACCGGCGCACCGGCTATTTTGTCGCGATGCTGGACGGCAACGAGCCGGCCCTGCTGAACGGAGTTCCCCTTGCAGCGGATGCCCGGCCGCTGGCCAATGATGATGTGCTGGAGCTGGCCGGCACGAAGATGATTTTCCTGCTGGCGTAGACGCGCAGATCGCCGCTGCGCGGATGCCGGGGCCAGGCTCGGCGTGGGAGCCTTCCTGACGGCCGCCTGCGCGGCGCTCAGGACGCTCTTGGCTTTGCACCCGTCAGGTGCTGGTTGAAGAACACCAGGGTCTTTTCCCATGCCACCTTGGCGGCCGCCGCGTCGTAACGCGGCGTCGTGTCGTTGTTGAACCCATGCTGTGTGCCGGGGTAGGTATGGGCCTGGAACGTGGCGCCCGCAGCCCTGAGCGCCGCTTCGTACGCCGGCCAGGCAGCGTTGATGCGCTCGTCAATCGCGGCAAAGTGGATTTGCAATGGCGCCTTCACCTTCGCCGCTTCCGACGGTGCGGGCGAGTTGCCATAAAAGGGCACGCCGGCCGCCAGGTCGGGCATGCGGGTGGACAGCATGTGGACCATGCCGCCGCCGTAGCAGAACCCGACCGCTCCCAGCTTGCCGGTGCTGTCGGGCCGGGCCTTGACCCAGTTCGCCGCGGCCAGGAAGTCCTGAAGCGCCTTGGCCTGGTCGAGCCTGGCAAAGTTGGTGCGCGCAGTATCCTCGTCTCCGGGATAGCCGCCCAAAGGTGTGAGCGCATCGGGCGCGAAGGCCATGAAGCCATCTATTGCCAGGCGCCGGGTGATGTCTTCAATGTGCGGGTTCAGGCCGCGGTTTTCGTGAATCACCAGCACGGTCGGCAGTTTTGTGCCTGCTTGTGCACTGGATGGCCGCGCGAGGTAGCCCCTGACGCTGCCGTTGCCCTGTGGCGAAGGGTAGTTGAGCATCTCCGTCACGATGCGCCTGTCATCCTTTGCCACCTGCTGGCCGAGGGCAAAATTCGGGCTGAGTGCCGCCAGGATGGCACCGGCGGACATTGAGGCGGTGGCGAACTTCTGCGCCCGGTCGAGGAAGCCGCGCCGGTCGATGGTGCCATGAACGTAAGCGTCAAAAAGAATCAGCAGTTCCTGGTCAAAGTCCTGGGCGGTGAGGCGTCTCATGGCGGGCTCCGGGATTAACGAAAGCCGCAGCATACTCCTTGCAGCGACAATCAATGCCCATGAAAACCAGCATGAACGGCGGTCTCGTCTATTCC
>CAZFKW010000121.1:0-1093 GCA_964519795.1 uncultured Ramlibacter sp.
GCCAGTCCGGCGATCACCGCCGGCGACTGGAGCTGGAAGCCCCAGCCCAGTTGCTCGCCAGCAGCCCGCAGGCCCAGCACCAGCGCGCCCAGCACCAGGAACGACACAATCACGCCGGCCGTATAGGCAAAGCCGCTGATGCGGTGGCCGCGCCGGTCCTGCGCGTGCTGTGTGAAGCCGACGATCTTGATGGCCAGCACGGGGAACACGCAGGGCATCAGGTTCAGGATGAGGCCGCCGATCAAGGCGCCGAGCAGCGCCGCGAAGAAGCCGATGGGCGGGGCAGACTGCGGCGCCGCTGCGTTGGCCTTCAGCGCGGCCTCAAGTGCGGGCGGCACACCAGCAGGTGCCGCTGTCTGCGGCCATTGACCCAGCACCTGCAATTCCGCGCGATAGGCCTCGTTGCCCGAGGCCAGCACCACCGGCATGACCGAGGGGCTGTTGCTGCGCTGGGGCGACAGCGGCACGGTGGCAGTCCAGGCCGCGCCGTTCCAGGCCTGCGTCCACTGGCCAGCGGTCTCGATGACCTCGGGCGTCTCAGGAAAGAACTCCAGCGTCTTGCCCCGGAGCGACACCGGCAGGCCCTGCACGCTGAGCTTGATGGCGTTGCCGGCTATCTGGATATTGCTGTCAGGCGTAGCGATGCGGCCGGTGCTTGCCATCAGAGGACGCGGCTGCGCGGCAAATGCTGCCTCAAACGCCGGGCCGTTGCCCGCGGTCGAGCCGCGCACCGGCACCTTGAGGGTGAACTCGCCTTCTTCCGGGATGCATTCCTTGCGGCAGACCAGCCACGAGGCGCGCAGCTTGACTTCAAGGTCGCTGGCCAGCACTGAAGGTTTGAAATCGGGCGTGATGGTCAGCGGCACGGGCAAAAGCACCGTGCCTTCGTAGCCATAGTTGGCCAGGTTGCCAATGGGAATTTTCTTGGGCGTGGGCCAGGCAATGTCGCCGGCGGTCACGCCCTGGGGCAGCGTCCACTCCAGCACGGTCGGCAGGCCGGAGTCGCCGGAATTCTTCCAGTAGGTGTGCCATTCGGGCTTGTGGGTGAGCTGCAGGCCGACCCAGACCGTCTTGCCGGGGTCAAGGCCATCGG
>CAZFKW010000121.1:1103-6396 GCA_964519795.1 uncultured Ramlibacter sp.
CTGCCGGACGTTGCCCCCGCGATGCCGCTGTTCTGCGCAGCAGTCAAGCCATGGAAGGCGCTGAGTGCTGCCAAAATGATAGCAAATAAAAAGGCGAAGAGGCGTCGTGGTGCGTTCATTGCAAAGGTAGGAGCCGGGCAGTGGCTGATTGGTTCCTCAGGCAAAGCCAAGGACCACCCGCCGGGTCATGGCTGATTTCTTTTCGATTTTTGTCACGACCACGGCTCCGATCTCGCTCGTATTGGCCACATGGGTTCCGCCGCAGGGCTGGAAGTCGATCTGCTCGTCCGTACCGATGCGGATGGTGCGGATGCGGCCGGTGCCGCGCGGCGGCTGCACCGACATGCTTTTGACGAGGGCCGGGTTGGCATCGAGTTCCTCGTCGGTAATGGAGCTCACGGTCACAGGGTGGCCTGCCGCGACCAGCTGGGCGATGCCCGCCGTGAGCGCGTCCTTGTCCAGTGGCTCGTTCATGTTGAAGTCCAGCCTGGCATAGTCTGCGGTGATGGAGCAGCCGTTGACCAGCTGCGGCACCAGCTTGCACAGCAGGTGCGTGGTGGTGTGAAATCGCATCAGCCGGTGGCGGCGCTCCCAGTCGATGCGGGCGGTGACGGCGTCGCCGGCGTTCATCCCCGCCAGCAGCCCCTCCTGCCCCGGCGCGGGGACATGGACGATGTCCCGGGTCGGGTTGCCTTCGGCGTCCTTGCCTTTGCGGGTGTCGGCGATGGCCAGCGCGGCACCATTGGCCAGCACCAGCGCACCCGCGTCACCCGCCTGGCCTCCGCCCAGCGGGTAGAACACGGTGCGGTCGAGCACGACACCCTGCCCGTTGACGGATCTGACGGTGGCAGTGCAATGCTGGAGGTAGGCGTCGTCGCGGAACAGGTCTTGGGTCATGTGGGCTTCAATCGGTCAGGCGGGGGAGCGGTTCGCCAGAAAATGCGTTCGCCGCCGGTCTGGTGATGATATTGCGAGACGGCCGTCAGCAAGGGCTTGGCGATCTGCGTGCGGTAATGGGACAGCAGCGCGAGCTTGCCGTCCAGCTCGCCGCCGATGAGCTGCGCTGCAAGGCCGTCGGGTGTCTGGTCCCCCTGCGGGCCGGCCAGCGCCGCATAGGGCAGGTCCTCATAGAAGCCCACGCGCCAGGCGTCGCCAAAGAGGCCGGCCAGACGGTGCGCCGCGATATGGTCGGGGTGCGCTCCGATGCCCATCGGGAACAGCAGTGCGTGTGTGCGCATGTCAGCTGCCAGCCGGGTGATGGCGTCACAAGCCCGTGCGCGAAGTGCGCCCGCGAGTTCAACCTGCCCGCGTGTGCCCAGGCACCAGTCGTCATAGTCCAGGAACGCAATGCGCCGCGCGCATGGGGCCAGGGCTGCGGCTTCCTCGGCCTTTCGGAGGTTGCTCACATCGTCGACTCCTCCCATTCCCTGCAGCGTGAAACTGGTGCGGGAAAACAGGTTGATGACCGCAAAGGGGCCGAGCGCGCCAGCGGCAATGGCGCCGCCGAGCGAGAACGCGGCGTCGTCGCAATGCGGCGAGACGACTACGGCACCTGTCGCAGCAAGGGCGGGCTGTGGGGGCATGTCAGGATACTAGCGGGTCAGCGAGGAGGTGCGGCTGCCGGCACGAAATGTACAGCTGCTCAGACTGCCTTGCTGCTGTGGCACATCTCGTCAAGCGGGTAACTGCGAGGCGTCTTGTCAATGGCTTATGGCGCTGCGTGACCGAACAGGCGATGCACCTGTGCGCGGATCCACTCGTGGGCCCGGTCCTGTGCCGTGCTGGCGTGCCAGACCAGCTTCACCTCGTAGCGCGGCGCGGCAGCGCGGGGCAGTTCCCACACGCGGATGGCCAGCCGTTGCGCGAGGTTGGCCGCATACATCTGCGGCACGATGGCCATCAGGTCCGTGTTGAGCGCGAGTTCCGGCAGCGCGCCGAAGTGCCGGGCCCGCAGCACGATGCGGTTGTCCAGCTTGATGCGGGCCAGCGTCTGCTCCACGCTGCCATGGAAGGTGGCTGTGGGCGATGCCACCACCAGCGATGCGCCAGCAAGCTGCTTGAGCGTGAGCGTGCGACCTGCCTTGCCCGAGGCGGGCTGCCACTTGGCCGAGGTCATGGCCACATAGTGCTCGCGGAACAGCAGGTCTGCGCGCACACCGCGGTGTCTTGGCTGCAGGATGCCGATGGCAAAGTCGATGTCCCGCGATTCCAGGGCTGCAGGCACCGCGTCCGCCGCCACCGATACATTGGACAGGTGGGCATTGGGCGCCTGCTGGCGCAGGGCGGCTGCCAGCGGCGGCAGGAACATCATCTCGCCAAGGTCAGACAGCGACAGGCGCCAGCGCGCCTGCGTTACCGCAGGGTCAAATTCCTCGCGACCCGTGACCAGCATCTCCAGCGCCTGGAGCTGGGCCTGGACGTCCGGTGCAAGCTGCTCGCACAGCCGTGTGGGCTTGAGGCCGTCGGGCGCCCGCACGAAGAGATCGTCCTTGAAGTAGCTGCGCAGCCGCGCCAGCGCATTGCTGGTGGCCGGCTGGGACAGTGCCAGTGCCTTGCCTGCTGCCGTGACCGAGCCCGTGCGGTGGATAGCGGCCAGCACGCGCAGCAGGTTGAGGTCGAGTTGGCGGAAGTTCATGAGATCCGGACTAAGGGTTCACCCGGATTATCCGTCCTGTGAATGTGCTTCATCCAAAAAATCCATTCGTCAGATGGGCTTGATGCTTCTACAGTGCGGGCACAACAAGGAGACTGCGCTTGGAGCGTTCATTCCACGATGAGATCGAGGCCCTGAAGCTGGGTAACGGCGCGACCTTCCATGGCGAAGGCATCCTGGCCGTGACCAAGGCGCTGCTGCAGTCGGGCGTGACCTATGTGGGCGGCTACCAGGGCTCGCCCATCTCGCACCTGCTGGATGTGATGGTCCAGGCCAAAGACTATCTTGAAGAGCTGGGCGTGCATGTGGAAGCCTGCACGAATGAAAGCTCGGCGGCTGCCATGCTGGCAGCGTCCATCATGTACCCGGTGCGCGGCGCCGTGACCTGGAAGTCCGTCGTCGGAACCAATGTGGCATCTGACGCGCTCTCCAATCTGGCGTCGCCCGGCGTCATGGGCGGCGCGCTCGTCGTCGTGGGCGAAGACTATGGCGAGGGCGCCAGCGTCATCCAGGAGCGCACCCATGCCTTCGCGCTCAAGTCCGCGCTGTGGCTGCTGGACCCGCGGCCCAACCTGCCCAGCATCGTTCGCATGACGGAGAAGGCCTTCGAGCTGTCTGAAGCGTCGAACACGCCGGTGATGATGGAGCTGCGCATCCGTACCTGCCATGTGCGCGGCAGCTTCGCCACCCGCGACAACATTGCGCCGGCCATCTCCAGCCGGCTGCTCCAGCAAAGCGCGGCCGGATTCAGCTACGACCGCCTGTCGCATCCGCCCGCAACCTTTCGCCATGAAAAGCTGAAGTACGAAGTGCGCATGCCGGCAGCGCGCAAGTTCATCGAAGATGAGGGGTTGAACGAATTTTTTGAAGGCCGGCATGAGGATGTTGGCCTGATCGTGCAGGGCGGCCTGTACAACACCACCATCCGCGCCTTGCAGCAGGCGGGCCTGGCTGACAGCGCAGGCAACACGCAGGTGCCGATGATGGTGCTCAACGTGGTGTATCCGCTGGTGCCGCAGCAGGTGGAGCGCTTCTGCGCCGGGAAGCGCGCGGTGCTGGTCATCGAGGAAGGGCAGCCCGAATATATCGAGCAGGACGTCGCCACGCTGCTGCGCCGCGCGGAACTGCAGACGCGCCTGCATGGCAAGGACGTGATGATCATGGGCGGCGAGTACACGGCCGAGGTCGTCCTCAAGGGCCTGGTGGGCTTTCTGGGCGAGCACCTGCCGGCACTGGACCTGGAGGCTGGAAGGCGCTATGGCACCGAACTGGCAAGTGTGCGTGCGCAGGCTGCCGACGAACTGGGCGGCATGGTGGCGCCGCGCCCCCCGAACTTCTGCACCGGCTGCCCCGAGCGCCCGGTGTTTGCCGCGCTCAAGCTGGTGGAGCGCGAGGTTGGCAAGCTGCACATCTCCACCGACATCGGCTGCCATTCATTCGCCACCTTCGAGCCGTTCTCCTTCGGCAACTCCATCCTTGGCTATGGCATGAGCATGGCGTCGAGCGCCGCAGTGAAGAATTTTTCGGCGCAGCGGCCTGTGGCCATCATGGGCGACGGCGGCTTCTGGCACAACGGGCTGCTCTCGGGTGTGTCGTCCACACTGCTGAACAAGGGCGACGGCGTGCTCGTGATCATGAAGAACGGCTACACCTCGGCCACCGGCACGCAGGAGACCATGTCCACGCCGATGTCCGAAGCCCGGCGCGTGGCCGAAGGCTCCAGCGCCACGGCGGGCGAGGTGACCATCGAGAACACGCTCAAGGGCATGGGCGTGCAGTGGCTGAAGACCGTGCACAACTACCGCGTCGGCAAGGTGCGCGATGTGCTGAAGGAAGCCATCGAGTCGCCGTTCAAGGGCCTGAAGGTGGTGATTGCCGAGGGTGAATGCCAGCTGGAGCGCCAGCGCCGCATCAGGCCGCTGATCGCGAGGCGCCTGAAGGCCGGCCTGCGCAGCGTGCGCACGCGCTATGGTGTGGACGAAGACACCTGCACCGGCGACCATTCCTGCATCCGCCTGTCGGGCTGCCCGACACTGACGGTGAAGGAGTCCACCGACCCGCTCAAGCGCGAGCCGGTTGCGCATGTAACCAACGGCTGCGTGGGTTGCGGGCTGTGCGGCGAGGTGGCCGACGCGGCGGTGCTGTGCCCGTCGTTCCACAAGATCGAGATCGTGACCAACCCCGGCTTGTGGGACCGCGTCACGGACCGGTTCAACAGGTTCTTCATCGGCCTGATGCAGCCCGCCTGACGCCATGACGTTACACAACACTCCTTACTGCATCCTGGTGGCCGCACTCGGCGGTGAGGGCGGCGGCGTGCTGGCCGACTGGCTGGTGCAATGCGCGCTGGAAAGTGGGCTGCCGGTGCAGGCGACCTCAGTGCCAGGCGTGGCGCAGCGCACCGGCGCAACCAGCTACTACATCGAGATGCTGCGCGAGCCGCTGGCGCACGGCGCGGGCGCGCCTGTGTTCGCGCTCACGCCGGTGCCCGGCTGTGTCGACGTGGTCGTGGCCAGCGAACTGCTTGAGGCTGCACGCATGATGGAGCGCGGTTTCGTCAACCGGCGCACCACGCTGCTCGCGTCGACGCACCGCGTCTACACCACCATCGAGAAGATGCACATGGCCGACGGCCGCCAC
>CAZFKW010000121.1:6406-10120 GCA_964519795.1 uncultured Ramlibacter sp.
ACCCGCAGCGAATGCAGCAGGCTGCGCGGGCAATGGCGCGCAACGCGGTACTGTTTGACATGGAAGACGTCACGGTCCGCAGCGGCACCGTCATTTCGGCCGTGATGTTCGGCGCGCTCTCGGGCGCGGGCGTGCTGCCCTGGCCGCGCGAACGCTGTGAGGCCGTCATCCGTGAATCGGGCAAGGGCGTGCAGGCAAGCCTGGCGGGTTTTGCGCTGGCGTATTACGCGGCGAAGGACCCGCAGCCCGGGCAGGCACTCGTATCGCCTGATGCAACAGCGGTGCTTGAAGTGGCCGTTGTGGAGCAGTCAGCCATGTCCGTCGCCCTGCGCGATGCCTGGCTGGCCCGCATGGCACGCATGCCTGCTGCCGTGCAATTGCTGGCCGCCCATGGTGCCCTGCGCTGCCTTGACTACCAGGACGAAGCCTATGCCGGCCAGTACCTGGACGGCGTGGCAGCGCTGGTGGCGGCCGCCCATGCGGATTCGATGCCCGCCTGCGAGGAAGCGGTGCGCCAGCTCGCGCTGTGGATGTGCTTTGAAGACGTGATCCGTGTGGCCGACCTCAAGACCCGCCGCAGCCGCTACGAGCGCGTGCGGGCCGAGGCGCGGGCCGGGCATGGCGACATCGTGCGCATCGTTGAACACTTCAAGCCAGGCATTGACGAGGTGGCGGCGGTGCTGCCGCGCGCGACGGGGGAGAAGCTCATGGCCCTGGCGTACCGGCGTGGCTGGCTGAAGTCCCATGTCGGCCTGCACATCCGCTCGACCAGCCTCTGGGGCTACCTGATGCTGCGCTTCCTGGCCCGCCTTCGTCCGCTGCGCCCGCGCTCGTTGCGCCATGCGCAGGAGCATGAGGCCTTGACCGTATGGCTGGCGGCCATGCAGCAGGTTTTGCCGCTGGCGCCGGGGTTTGCGCTGGCACTGGCAGGGTTGCCGCAGGTGCTCAAGGGCTATGGTGATACCCACGCGCGCGGGCGGCTGAACTATGCGCGGCTGTGGGCCACGCAGGTGGCGCCGGTTCTGGCCGGCGCGACAGACATTGACGCAGCCGCAGTCCAGCTGGGCGCGGCGCTGAAAAGCACGCTGGCCGACCCGGAAGGCAAGCTCAACCAGGCGCATGCGGCAGCCCCGCGCGCGGCGTCGTCCGCACAACCCGTGTTCTGGGCTGGACGCCCCGCTGTGCCACAGCGGGAAAACACCATCACGCAGAGCTCCTGATCCTTGTGATGATGGCGACTGTTTGATTACTTTCCATAACCAAAAGGAGACTTGACATGAATACCCTCAAAAAATTCCTGCTGCGTTCCGTTGCGGCTGCCGCATTGTTGGCCGCCAGCCTTGGCGCACAAGCCCAGGACAAGCCCGTCGAGCTGAAGTTCGCGCACTGGCTGCCGGCGTCGCACCCGCTGGCAAGGACCGGTTTTGAACCCTGGGCCAAGTCGGTGGAAGCCGCGTCCAAGGGCTCCATCAAGATCGCGTTTTTCCCGGCACAGCAGCTGGGCAAGGCGGCAGACCACTACGACATGGCACGTGATGGCATTGCCGACATGGCCTGGGTCAACCCCGGCTACCAGGCCGGCCGCTTTCCGCTGATTGCCGTGGGAGAACTGCCCTTCCTCATCAACAAGCCCGGCGGCGGCTCGGCCGCGCTGGACGCCTGGTACCGCAAGTACGGCGCCAACGAGATGAAGGACGTCAAGCTGTGCTTCACCCACCTGCACGTCGGCACGCTGCATTCCAAGAAGCCCATCACCGAACCCGGCCAGATCAAGGGCATGAAGATACGCCCGTCGAACGGCACGAACGCAGCCTACATGAGCCTGCTGGGCGGCACCAATGTTCAGGTGTCCGCACCCGAGGCGCGTGACGCGCTTGAGAAGGGCGTTGCCGATGCGCTGTCCTTCCCCTGGGGCTCGATCATCACCTTTGGCATTGACAAGGCGACCAAGTTCCACACCGACATGCGCCTGTACGCATCCGATTTCGTCTGGGTCATGAACAAGGGCTGGTACGACAAGCTGGCTGCGGGCCAGAAGAAGGTCATTGACGACCACTGCAACAACGAATGGGCCGGCAGGGTCGGCGCCGCCTGGGGTGATGACGAAGACTCGGGCCAGGGCAAGCTGGAGAAGACGCCGGGCCACACCATCGTCAAGCTCACGCCGGCTCAGCTGGATGCCTGGAAGAAGTCGGCCGAACCGCTGTACGCCACCTGGACGGCCAGCGCCGACAAGGTGGGCGTGAACGGCAAGCAGGCACTGGATGACCTGCGCAAGGAGCTGGCCGCACGCCAGGCCGGCAACTGATGCGCAGACTGCTGTCGGCCACCGAGACGGTGGCCGCGCTCTTCCTGCTGCTGATCGCGCTCCTGACGGCCGGCAACGTGCTGTTGCGCGATGTTTTCAGCGTGCAGATTCCGGACTGGTTTGACGGCTCGCGCATGCTCCAGGGAATAGCCCTGTTCTGGGGTTTCGCGCTCGCTACCTACTATGGCAGCCACATCTGCGTGGACATCCTGTGGGAGCACCTCAAGCCGGGCGGCCGGCGGGCTGTGGACATCATCGCGACCGCCGTGACCCTGGCCTTCATGGTGCCGATGGCCTGGATGGTCTGGGTCAAGATTGGCGGCACAGGCACGCAGGGCACCATGGACCTGCGTCTGCCACTGAAGTGGTTTTATTCCGTGGCCGCCGTCGGCGCAACCGTGGCGGCCGTGCTGGCGCTGGTGCGGCTGGTGCTGCTGCTGAAAAAAGGCGATGACGCAAGCCTGCATGCGCAGGCGGTGCAGGCGATTGAGGCCGAAGGCAACTGATGGATCGTGATCTTGTGGCCCTGCTGGGCTTTGTGGGCATGTTTGCGCTGATGGCGGTGCGCGTGCCTATCGGCATTGCCATGGGCATTGCGGGAGTGGGCGGCTTTGCCGTGCTCTCCGGCATCAAGCCTGCGATGAATCTGCTGGCCAATGTGCCGCTGTCGGTGGTGACGGACTACAACCTGAGCGTCATCCCGATGTTCATCCTCATGGGGGCATTCGCATCGCATTCAGGCATGAGCACCGAGCTGTTCGCGGCGGGCCGCGCCTGGCTGGGCCACAGGCGGGGCGGACTGGCGCTCGCGTCGGTGGCGGCATGCGCAGGCTTTTCGGCCATCAACGGCTCGTCAGTGGCCACAGCCGCAACGATGACACAGGTTGCGCTGCCCGAGATGCGGCGCGCAGGCTATGACGCCGGCTTTTCTGCAGGACTGATAGCGGCCGGCGGCACGCTGGGCATCATGATCCCGCCGTCGGTCATCCTGGTGCTCTACGGCATCATGACCGAGACGGACATCACCAAACTGTTTGCTGCCGGCATCATCCCCGGCATCATGGCGGTGGTGTTCTACAGCGCTGTTGTGGCCTTCATGGGCTGGAGGCGGCCGCAGTCCATGCCGCAAGGTGAGCGGCACGGCTGGGCCGAGCGCCTCGCATCCATGCGCAGCCTGTGGGCCGTGCTGGCGCTCTTCATTTTTGTGCTGGGCGGCATCTACGGCGGTCTGTTCACGGTGCAGGAGGCTGCGGGCGTGGGGGCTGCCGGCACGCTTGCCATCGGCATGCTGCGCGGGCGCCTGCGCTGGCCGCAGATCAAGGCGGCGCTCATCGAGGCGCTCCGCGTGTCATCGGCCATCATGCTGATCGTGGTGGGCGCCTACCTGTTCGGCTACTTCCTGACGA
>CAZFKW010000122.1:0-1648 GCA_964519795.1 uncultured Ramlibacter sp.
GCTTGAGGAAGGCTGCGACTTCGCCATCATCGGCCGCGCGGCGATTCTCGTCCACGACTTCCCCCGGCGCGCCCGCGCGGACCCCGGCTTCACTCCCCCGGCCCTGCCGGTGTCGGCCGACTATCTGGCCCGGGAGGGACTTGGCCCGGCATTCATTGACTACATGAAGACCTGGAAGGGCTTCGTCACTGAATGAACATGAATACAGGAACTGAAGGATCAACTGCAATGACCACATCAACCAGGCTGCTCTTTTGCATGCGCCGGCTGCCACACCTGAGCCATGCGCAGTTCCAGGCCTACTGGCGCGACGTGCATGCGCCCATCGTCATCGAGCGGGCGGAAATCCTGGGCCTCCGGCGATACAACCAGCTGCGCTCGATGGACGACAACTACTCAAGATCGCTGGCGCAAAAGCGCGGCAGCCCGCCGGCCTATGACGGCGTTGCAGAGCTGTGGTTTGACACCCGGCAGTCCCCGACCGAGGAGTGGCGCAACCAGGCGCGCAAGGCCAATGAAGAGTTGCTGGCGGACGAGGCAAGGTTCATTGACCTTGCCGCCTCACCCATGTTCTTTGTGACGGAGGAACTGATCCTCGAAAAGGATGCAAACGGGGCGATCCGGGATTTCCTCGGCCTGCGGGGCCACCTGAAACCCGGGACATGATCCTGCGCCATGTCTGATCCCATCACAGCATCGCCGTTCCCGCGCCTCCTCTCCCCCATCCAGCTCGGCGCACACACGCTGAAAAACCGCGTGATCATGGGCTCGCTGCACACGCGGCTGGAGAATGAGCCCGACGCCATTGCCCGGCTCTGCGCCTTCTACAGCGAACGCGCGCGTGGCGGGGTGGCGCTGGTCATCACGGGCGGCGTGTCGCCCAACTTCGAGGGCCGGGTCGAGGAAGGCGCGCAGGTGCTGGACAGCCCGGACAAGCTGGCCGAGCACATCCCCGTGGTCGATGCCGTCCATGCCGGCGGCGCAAAGATCATCCTGCAGGTGCTGCACACCGGCATCAATGCCAAGCATCCGCAGATCGTCGGACCGAGCGCCATCTCCTCGCCCATCAACCGCCGTACGCCGCGCGAGTTGAGCGCCGGGGAAATTGAAAAAACCCTGGACGACTATGTGCGCTGCGCCGAGCTGGCACGGCAGGCGGGCTATGACGGCATCGAGCTGATGGGCTCCGAGGGCTACCTCATCAACCAGTTCACCGCGCCGCGCACCAACCAGCGAACCGACCAATGGGGCGGCTCGTTCGACAACCGCATCCGCTTCCCGGTGGAGGTCGTCCGCCGAACGCGCGAACGGCTCGGCCCCGGCTTCCTCATCATGTACCGCATCTCGGCCATCGACCTGGTGGAAGGCGGTCTCACCGGTGACGAAGTCAACAGCCTGGCCCGCGCGGTCGAGGCAGCCGGCATCGACGTGCTGAACACCGGCGTGGGCTGGCACGAGTCGGTCGTGCCCACCATTGCCACATCCGTGCCGCGGGCGGCGTTCGGCTTTGCGGCTGCACGCCTGAAGGGAGTTGTACGTGTGCCGGTCGTGGCGTCCAACCGCATCAACATGCCGGATGTGGCCGAGGACATCCTTGCGCGCGGCGACGCGGACCTCGTCTCCATGGCGCGGCCTTTCCTGGCCGATC
>CAZFKW010000122.1:1658-10106 GCA_964519795.1 uncultured Ramlibacter sp.
CAAGACCGCAGAAGGCAGGGTCGATGAGATCAACACCTGCATCGGCTGCAACCAGGCCTGCCTGGACCACATCTTCACCGAGCGGCTGGCCACCTGCCTGGTCAACCCCAAGGCCTGCCATGAGGCAGAGTTTGACGTTCCCCCGCCGGCGGTGAAGGTCAGCGTCGCCGTGGTGGGCTCCGGCCCCGCGGGCATGGCCTGCGCGGCCACGGCCGCTGAACGCGGGCACCGGGTCGTGCTGTTTGAGGCGGCGCAGGAGCTTGGCGGCCAGCTCAACATCGCGCGCCGCATCCCCGGCAAGGAGCAGGAGTTTGACGAACTGCTGCGCTACTTCCGCAAGCGCCTGGCCAGGGCTGGTGTGGAACTGCGCGTCGGCCAGCCTGCAGATGCGCAAAGCCTGTCAGCCGGCGGCTTTGACCGTGTGGTGATGGCCACCGGCATCCGCCCGCGGCTGCCGGACCTGCCGGGCGTGGACCATGCCAAGGTCGTGGGTTATGCCGACGTCATCCTGGGCCGCGCCGAGGTGGGCAGCCAGGTCGCCATCATCGGCACGGGCGGCATCGGGCACGACGTGGCTGAACTGCTGTCGGCGCCTGCCGGCAAGCCCGAGAGCGTCGAACACTTCCTCAAGGCCTGGGGTGTTGACACCAATCTCTCCGGCCGCGGCGGCCTGGTCGCACCACTGAAGGAAGCCGCTGCACGGCAGGTGACGCTGATGCAGCGCGGCACCATGAAGCCCGGCGCCCGGCTGGGCAAAACCACTGGCTGGATCCACCGCAGCAAGCTCGCCAGGCGCGGCGTCAAGACCCTGACCGGCTGCACCTACCTGAAGATCGATGACGAAGGCCTGCACTACCAGGTGGACGGCCAGGCACATCTGCTGCCTGTGGACAACATCGTCATCTGCGCCGGACAGGAGCCGGACCAGTCGCTTGCCAATGCCCTGCGCGATCGCGGCGTGAACGTGGACCTGATCGGCGGCGCGCGCTTTGCCGGCGAACTGGACGCCAAGCGGGCCATCGACGAGGGTACGCGGCTGGCTTACGCGTTCTGAGGCGTGCATCGGCAGATCGCCTGCCGCGAGTCGGAGCGCTTTCATCGCTGACTGGAAAGACGGCAGGAACCGTCGCCGCGTGCCTGGCCTGATACTGCCGCATCAGCGCACCGGCTCCAGCTGGCGCAACCTCGTCAGGAATGCCAGGGCAGCCGCTGACAGCGATCGCTCTTTCTTCATGAGTATGCCGACCTCCCGGGTTGCCGTGGGTGCGTGCAATGCGACGCACTGAATGCGCTCCCTGTCCATCAGCCGCAGCGCAAGTTGCGGCACAGCGGCGATTCCCACGCCCTCGGCCACCATGGCGCCCACCACCGAGATGTTGTCAGCAACAACCTGCATGGGTGGCGTCTTGCCGGTGGCGGCCTGTATCTGGTCGGTGACCAGCCTGATGCTGCTCGCAGGCCCGCTTGCAACAAACGGCCGGCTCATGAAAACGCTCCAGTCCACCCTCTTCTTCCTTGCGAGTGCGTCGCCGCGCGGACAGATCATGACAAAGCTTTCCTTCATGAGCGGCGTGAACCCGACACTGGCAGGCAACTCCGGCCCTGCCACTGATATTCCCATGTCCGCACCGCCCTCCATCACCGCCTGGGTCACTTGACGGGCCGACGCAGCCTGGATGACGAGACGCACCATCGGGTGCGTCTCCTGGAAGGCCTTCGCCGATGCGGGCAGGATGGCGGCCGCAACTGACGGCAACGCCCAGATCGACACGCTGCCCCTGCGGCCGGCAATGAACTCCGACAGGTCGCTGAGCGAGTCGCGGAACTCCGACAGCATGCGCCTGGCGATGGGGACCAGTTCGGCTCCGGCATCGGTCAGGGTCACGCTGTGGCGGGACCGGTCGAACAGCCTTGCATTGAGCTTTTGCTCTGCGGCCTGAAGCCGGCGGCTCAATGCCGGCTGCGAAACGTGGGCCCGTTCGGCGGCAATACGGAAGCTGAGCGTTTCAGCCACCAGCAGGACGGCGTCCAGTTCAGGGATGGAAAGGGTCCGGTTCAAAGCGGCCATGTCGTTGGGATCGTTGGTGACTGCAGATGGGTGACGGCGACGGTGATGCCAATGGTGATGCGCCAATGTTATTACAGAGATGAAAACTTATCATTTTGAATATCACGATGATCTGCCGATACTTGGCTTCCAGGGCGTTCGCGGACAGCCCCGGCAACGCGGCACCCGCCGGGTCCCGCAAACCCCGCAGAGATGGAGACATTGAATGAACAGTCAGGAGACCAGCATCCGTATCGGGGTTGGCGCAGGCATGGCGGACGACCGGATCGGTCCCGGGCTTGACCTGCTGCAGCAATGCGACCTGAACTACCTGGTGTGTGAATGCCTGGCCGAGCGGACCATTGCGCGCGAGACACTGAGTCGCAAGGCCGGAAGCTCTACCGGATTCAACCCGATGCTCCATGAGCGCATGCGCAGCTTTCTCCCGGTGATGCGGGACAAGGGCGTGAAACTCGTGTCGAACATGGGCGCTGCCAATGCACTGGGGGCAGCCGAGGCTGCGCTTGAGATCGGCCAGTCGCTGGGATGGCAGGACCTGAAATGCGCGGCGGTCGTCGGCGACGACGTGACGGAGCGTGTGAGCGGCCACCCGGAGCTTGCCCTGCTGGATCGCCAGCTGCCGCTGGAGGAGATTCTTCCGCGCCTGGCTTCGGCCAACGCCTACCTGGGCGCGGACGTGGTCCGCGACGCGCTCGCGACGGGCGCCCATGTGGTCATGACAGGTCGCGTTGCCGACCCTTCGCTGTTCCTTGGCGTGGCGCTGCACCACTACGGCTGGTCCTATGACGACTACCCGCGGCTTGCCGCTGGAACCATGATGGGCCACCTGCTGGAGTGTTCCGCGCAGATCACCGGCGGCTACTTCGCTGACCCCGGCAAGAAAGACGTGCCCCGCCTGGCCGAGCTGGCCTACCCATTCGCCGACCTCCACAGCGATGGACGGCTGTTCATAGGCAAGCCCGATGGCTCGGGCGGGCGGCTGGACCGCATGACCTGCAGCGAGCAGGCCCTGTATGAAATGCACGACCCCAGCGCCTACATCACGCCCGACTGCGTCCTGTCGATCAATGGCCTGAACTTCGAGGAACTGACGCCGGACCGTGTGGCCGTGCGCGGCGTCAGCGCCGCTCCGCGCACTGGCACCTACAAAGTCGTGGTCGGCTATTTCGACGGCTGGATCGGCAGCGGCGAAGTCGCCTACGCCGGCATCAACGCCATCGCCCGTGCCCAGCTGGCGGCTGAAACGGTGAAGGATCGGTTCCGCCTTGACGGCGGCATCGCCAGCGAAATCCAGGTGGACCTGATCGGCATGAACAGCCTGCACGGCAGCCACGCCCAGGCCATGTCGGGCGTCCCCTACGAAGTCAGGCTGCGTGTCGCGGCGCGATGCCCGGACAGGAAGAGCGCCCACCTGCTGGGCGACCATGTGCGCCAGCTGAACATGCAGGGGCCTTACGGGGCCGGCGGCCCGGTCAACACCGGCGCGCGGGAAGTCATTGCAGTGGACGCCGTGCTGATTCCGCGCGGATGGGTCACCCCCGAAATCATCACGGTGGGAGCGTAAGCCATGGGCACACTGGTACACGATCTGGCGCATGCGCGCGCCGGCGACAAGGGCAACACCTCGAGCATCGCCGTCATTGCCTACGACGACGCAGCCTGGCAAATCCTCAAGCGCGAACTCACGGCCGAACGGGTGATGCAGGCTTTCTCCCACCTCGGCGCCACCACCGCGCGGCGGTATGAAGTCGAAAGCCTGAGGGCCCTGAACTTTGTCATCCCGAACGTGCTTGCCGGGGGCGTCACACGCTCGCTGCGGCTTGATCCTCACGGCAAGACCCTCAGCGCCCTCGTGCTCGGCATCGAACTGCCCGCCGGCAACTGACCACTCCTGCAAGGCCAACATGTACCCTCCCGCACAACACCTGGACACTGAAGTCTTTGCACGGCTGCCCGAGGCGCTGTACCTGAGCGAGCAGCCCTCGACCTGGCTTGCCGCGCGCCATGCAAAGATGCACTCCTTCCTGGAAGGCCCGGCCTTTGACCGCGCCGGCAACCTGTGGTGCGTGGACCTGGCGCACGGACGCATCCTGCGCGTGAGTCCCGGTGGCGAATTCGAAGTCGTTGTGAGCTACGAGGGTGAACCCAACGGCCTGAAGATCCATCGGGACGGCAGGATCTTCGTGGCAGACCACCTGCACGGCCTGATGCTGGTGGACCCGGTGGCTCGGACCATACAACCCTACATGCAGCATGTGCAGCGCGAGGCCCTCAGGGGCCTCAACGACCTGTTCTTCGCCTCCAACGGCGACCTCTACTTCACCGACCAGGGTGAAAGTGCGCTGGAAAACCCGACTGGCCGCGTCTTCCGCCTGCGCGCCGACGGAAAAACCGTGGACCTGCTGATGGACGGCCTGGCCGGCCCCAACGGCCTGGTGCTCAACAAGGCGGAGAACGTGCTGTACGTGGCCATCACCCACGACAACGCCATCTATGCGCTGCGCCTTGAACCCGGCGGCGGCATGAAGAAGGCCAGCCGCTTCATCCAGTTGTCCGGCAGCACCGCCGGACCGGACGGGCTGGCGCTGGACGATGCGGGCAACCTGGCCGTCGTTCACGCACAGGCCGGTACCGTATGGCTGTTCAGCCCCATTGGCGAGCCGCTCTACCGCATCCGCTCCTGCACAGGCATGCGCACCACCAACGTCGCCTTCGGCGGCGCCGATGGCCGCACGCTCTACATCACCGAAGCCGGACAGGGCGCCATCCTGACGGCCCGCCTTCCCCATCCCGGCCGCCTGATGTATTCACACACCGGCTGAACACCTGCCACTGAAAGGAACCCGACATGAACCCGCAGCAACCCACCATCCGCAATCCCAAGGAGACAACCATGAAACTTCACCGCCTGCTCGCAAGCCTCGTCCTGGGCCTGGGCGCATTTGCCGCCTCTGCACAGACCGCCGCACCGTTTCCGTCCAAGCCGATCCGGCTGATCGCCACCTTCGGGCCGGGCAGCTCCATCGACATCATTGCGCGCCTGGTGGCCAAGCCACTGGCCGAGCAGCTTGGCCAGCCGGTCATCGTCGAAAACAAGCCGGGCGCGGGGGGTGATCTGGGCACGAACTTCGTTGCCAAGTCCGACAAGGACGGCTACACCATCGGCTTCGCGTCGGCAGGACCCTTCACGGTCAATCCCAACGCACGCAAGAAGATGCCCTACGACTCGCTGAAAGACCTGGTGCCCGTCGCCCTCATCGCGACCGGACCCAACGTTATCCTGGCCAACCCCGGGCTCCCCGCGAAAAACCTGAAAGAGTTGATGGCCTACGTCAAGGCCAACCCTGACAAGGTCAGCTACGCTTCGGCCGGCATGGGCACCAGCGGCCACATTGCGGGCGAGCTGTTCCAGCATCTGTCCAAAACAAAGATCCTGCACGTTCCCTACAAGGGCAACAGCGAGGCCATTACCGACACACTGGGCGGGCAGACGCAGCTTGTCATCAGCGGCGTGCCGCCCATTCTCTCGTTCGTGAAGTCCGGGCAGCTGCGTGCCCTGGCAGTTGCGGACGTCAAGCGCTCACCGCTGCTGCCTGATGTGCCGACCGTTGCCGAGGCCGGCCTGCCCGGTGCGGAAAGCGTCGCCTGGTACGGCATCGTCGCCCCGGCCGGCACGCCGCCCGAAGTCCTCAACCGCCTGAACGCCGAGATTGAAAAGGCCGTGGCCAGGCCTGAAGTGCAGGAGAAGTTCCTGAGCCTTGGTATCAGCGCCGGCACCGAAAGCCGCGCCGACTTCGGCAAGCGCATCGTCACCGAGCACGCACGTTTTGCCGAACTGTTCAAGACCATCAACCTGGTGATGGACTGAGTACGGCCGATGACACGCACCGTTCTCATCACCGGGGCCAGCGGCCTCGTGGGTTCTGCCGCCATCGACTCATTTCTGGAAGCCGGCTGGGACGTCATTGCCGTCTCCCGCCGCACCCCGGAGACCTGCAGTGGCAAGCCGTTCACGCACCTGCCGGTGGACCTGCTGGACACGGCCGCGTGCCAGAAGGCCTTTGGCGCCCTGCCCCAGGTGACCCACCTCGTGTACGCCGCCGTGTATGAAAAGCCCGGCCTGATTGCCGGATGGCAGGACCCGGAGCAGATGTCCACCAACCTGGCCATGATCAGGAACGTCGTCGAGCCACTGGCCGCCGGCGCCAACCTGAAGCATGTCACCGTGCTGCAGGGCACCAAGGCCTACGGCGCGCACCTGCATCCCATCCGGATTCCGGCGCGCGAGCGCTACCCGCGCGACGACCACCCCAACTCCTACTGGTTCCAGGAGGACTACATCCGCGAGAAATCGGCTCGGAGTGGATTCGGCTGGACGATTTTCCGGCCCACCATTGTCCTCGGCCCCAACACCGGCGTGGCGATGAACACCATCCCGGTGATCGGCGTTTACGCCGCGCTGTGCCGGGAAAACGGCATGGCCTTCTCGTACCCCGGCCATGTCTCATACCCGCGCGAAGCGGTGGACACGCGGCTGATCGGTGACGCATCGGTATGGGCGGCGGAGAACCCACAAACCTGGAATGAACACTACAACCTCACCAATGGCGAGGTGTTCAGCTGGAAGGACCTGTGGCCGACGCTTGCAGATTTCTTCGGGCTGGAACCTGGGGCTGACAAGCCCTTGTGCCTGGCTGAATACCTTCCGGCCCAGGCGGGGGTATGGGACAGGATGGTGAAGGACCATGGCCTGCGGCCGTTGACCATGACGCAGCTGCTGGGGGAATCCCACTACTCCGCCGACTCACGATTCGGCTATGGCCTGAAAACCGCGCCGCCGCCGACCTTCGTCAGCACGGTCAAGATCAGGCAGGCCGGGTTCACACAGGTACGCGACACGGAGGAGTGTGTCAAGCACTGGCTGGCTGTCCTGGTGGACCGGAAGATCCTTCCGGACATCATCGCGACTCCGCGCCAGGCCGGCACAAAAGCCGCTACCAGCTTGCGGTGAGCGACTTGCCCTTATCCAGAATGCACCGTATCGGCCCGCCCTGCTCCTCCTGGACAGGATGGACGCAATGGGCAATTCATCCGCATATTGCGGGCTGAGGGCCATTTGTACAGGCGTGATCGGCACCGGAAGCCGCCCATTCCGCCACCTGCATGGCGAGGACAACCGCGCTTCCTCCCCTGCCTGGATTTCATGTAACCTGCGGCAGAGGAGACCGCATCATGGACCAGCCCGTACCGCACCCCACTGCCGCCCCGGAGGGCAAGGAGGCCAGGCCAACCCCGCCGCGCCCGCGGGTGCGTGCTGTGCCATTCGCCGCACCGCTGCGCTGGCTCAGGCTTGGTGCCCGCGATCTGGCGGCCGCGCCTGGCATCGCGCTGCTCTATGGCGCCTGCTTCTGGGCCATGGCCATGACGCTGCGGGCAGTGTTCAGGCACAGCCCGGAATACACCATGACCATCGTCTCCGGCTGCCTGCTGGTGGGGCCGTTCCTGGCCTTGGGCCTGTACGAGGTGAGCCGGCGGCGCGAGCTGGGCCTGCCGCAATCACTCGGCGCATCACTCACCTGCTGGGAAGGTCACCTGGCCGGCATGGGGCTGCTGGTCCTGGTGCTCACCATCCTGGAGCTGCTGTGGGGCCGCGCCTCGCTCGTGGTGTTCGCGGTGTTCTTCAACACCGGGATGCCCTCCACGGCCAGCGTGCTGGAGGCGGTGTTCAACCCGCAGAACTGGAAGTTCCTGGCCGTCTACACCGCGGTGGGCGGCGCGTTCGCGGCGCTGGCTTTCTGCAGCATGGTAGTGGCCATCCCCATGATCCTGGACCGGGACACCGATGCCGTGACGGCGGCAATCACCAGCTTCGGCGTGGTGCTGGACAACTTCGCCACCATGCTCTTCTGGGGCGCGCTGGTGGTCACGCTCACGCTGCTGGCGCTGTGGCCCTGGGCCCTGGGCATCCTGGTCGTCGGCCCCTGGCTGGGACACGCGACGTGGCATGCCTACCGCGATGCGGTGACGTGGGACGCCGAAGCGGCCACCGTGTAGCGCCCGTGCGGAGACGGCGCCCGAGCCGCTACCACCTGCCGGTCAGCGACTTGCCCTTGTTCAGGATGCAGCGTATCGGCCCGATCTGCCCCTGGGCATTGAGCGGGCGGAACAGCGTGGCGGCCTGGCGCTTGTACCGCGTGCCCTTGAGCGGGCCGCTGGTCATGACCAGGGTTGCAGAATCCGCCTCGAACTGCCAGCTGCCCGTGCCACCGTCAAAGTCCCGGTAGCGTCGGTCATCCACCAGGCCAAACATTGGACCGGTCATCACGCCGCCGGGGCCGTCGCACTCATACACACCGCGCGTCAAAGGCCCGGCCGCCTGC
>CAZFKW010000123.1:0-10068 GCA_964519795.1 uncultured Ramlibacter sp.
CCGCCATTGAAGGCCCGCTCACCAGCGAAGTGCCGCTGGCGGCCTACACCATGTACAACGAATTCAAGCCGGCCGACATCGCCCACTTCCAGAAGTTCTTCGACCTGTTCAGCGAGAAGGGGATCTTCAGCTCGCGCCTCATGGTCGACAGCATGATCTACAAGGGCTGAGCGGTATGGACGCCACACCTGCAGCGGCCACGGCGCCGGCTGCCAAACCATGGGTACCGCCCTCGGCCAACGCGCCGGCAACAGCCCCGCCCCGGGAGCCGGCCTGGAACAAGGCCTTGCCGTTCATTGGCCCCATCGTCCTGTTCATCCTGTGGGACCTGGCAGTGCGCACCGGCTTCATCAAGGCCCTGCTGCTGCCGCCGCCCCTGGATGCGCTGGGCACGCTCATCAGCGGGCTGGCGGGCGGGCCGCTGCTCAAGGACTTCGGCGTCACGGTGTGGCGCACGGTCCAGGCATTCCTGATCGCCGCCGCAGTAGGCATGCCGCTCGGCGTGCTGCTGGGCAGCAACGAGAAGGCCTACCGGAGCGTGGAGTTCCTCATCGACTTCTTCCGCTCGACGCCATCCTCTGCACTGATTCCGCTGTTTCTGATGATCTTCGGCGTGTCAGACATCAACAAGGTCGCAATTGCCGCCTTTGGGGCCTTCCTGATCGTGGTGTTCAACAGCGCCTATGGCGTGATCAACGCGCGCAAGCAGCGGGTGATGGCTGCCAAGGTCATGGGCGCTTCGCGCTGGCAGATCTTCAAGGATGTGCTGGTGTGGGAGAGCCTGCAGCCAAGCTTCGTCGGCCTGCGCTCCGCAGTCTCGATGGCGCTCGTGATCGTGATCGTGGCCGAGATGTTCATCGGCGCCGACAGCGGCCTGGGCAACCGGATCATCAATTCGCAGCAGGTGATGAATGTGCGCGACATGTATGCGTCCATCCTGGCTGCCGGAGCCCTGGGCTATGCCCTGAACATTTTGTTCCTCGTCGCCGAACGGAAAATCGTGCATTGGAGTGGAAGATGAGCGCCGTCCTCAACGCCCCCGTCTTCGCCGACGTGCCCGTGCCGGAGTTCAAGCCGGGTCCTGCAGGCACGCATATCACCATCCGCGGCCTGACCAAGTACTTTGCGGGCTGGCCGCTGTATGAGAACTTCGACCTGGACATCCCCAAGCACAAGATCGTCTCGGTGTTTGGCCCCAACGGCTGCGGCAAGAGCACGCTGATCAACATGATTGCCGGGCTCATACCCATCGACTCGGGCGAGATCCTGTTTGACGGCAAGTCGCTCAAGGACACCAGGATCGGCTACGTGTTCCAGAACTACCGCGAGGCGATGTTCCCGTGGATGCGCACCATCGACAACATCGCCTACCCGCTCAAGCTGGAGGGCCGGTCCAAGGCCGAAGTGGACCGCCGCATGGCTGAACTCGTAGCGTCGTTCGATGTGAAGTTCGACCTCAACCGCTATCCGTACGAACTCTCGGGCGGCCAGCAGCAGACGGCGTCCATCATGCGCGCGCTTGCGCCCAACCCCGAAGTGCTGTTCCTCGATGAGCCGTTCTCGGCGCTGGACTTCGAGATGACGCTGTTCATCCGCGAGAAGCTGCAGGAGGTCTTCATGAAGACGGGCACCACGATGATGCTGGTGTCGCACGACCTGGAGGAAGCCGTGTACCTGGCCGACCAGGTGCTCCTGCTGACCAAGCGGCCGACCAAGGTGGCGGAGATCCTGCCGTACACCGACCCGCGCCCGCGCACGGTGGAGACGCTGTCACAGCCCAGCTTCATCAGCGCAAAAAAGCTCAGCCTTGAAATCTTCCAGAGAGAAGTCCGCCGGTGACCTTCGCATCATGAATGATGAACAGACGCTCGCCTATGTAAAAGCCACTGCTGAGGCACTTGCCCTGCCGCTTGACGACGCGCGCGCCCTGCGCGTGGCGGCGAATCTGCAGCGCACGGCCGCCCTGGCGGAATTGCTGGAGGGCGTGGCGCAGGCACCGCACGACGAACTGGCGGAGATATTCTGCCCGGCACCTTTCCGGGGGACGGTTGAAGGGCAGGTGATGTCATGAAGACGACGACGCAGATCGTGCGGGCGATTGCCACCGGGCAAGCCAGCGCTGCAGAAGTGGTGGAAGCCGGCATTGCGCGAATCGAGGCGACAGACGGGCAGGTCAACGCGTTCACCGAACGTACTTTCGCTCGTGCACGCGCGGAAGCCGCTGCCGTGGACCGCAAGCGCGGCTGCGGCGAGGTGCTGCCACCACTGGCTGGCGTGCCCTATGCGGTGAAGAACCTGTTTGACATTGAAGGGCTGGTCACGGTGGCGGGCTCGAAGGTCAGCCGTGGCGACCCGCCTGCCACCCGGGACGGGTTCCTGGTCAACCAGATGAAGCTCGCCGGCGCGATTCTTCTGGGCGGCCTGAACATGGACGAATACGCCTACGGCTTCACGACAGAGAACACGCACTACGGGCCCTGCCGCAACCCGCATGACCTCGCGCGGATCGCAGGCGGGTCATCCGGTGGTTCCGGCGCTGCCGTTGCGGCCGGGCAGGTGCCGCTGACGCTGGGCTCGGACACCAACGGATCCATCCGCGTGCCGTCCTCGCTGTGCGGGGTGTGGGGCCTCAAGCCTACCTTCGGCAGGCTGTCGCGGCGCGGCAGCTACCCCTTTGTGCACAGCATCGACCACCTTGGCCCGTTTGCCGACAGCATGGAAGGACTGGCCATGGCGTATGACGCGCTGCAGTCGCCCGACCCGCTGGACCCGGGCTGCCATGCCCTGCAGGTGCAGCCCGCGGCCGATGGCATGGCGCAAGGCTTGGACGGCCTGCGGGTGGGGGTGCTCACCGGGTACTTCCACGACAATGCAGGGCCGGCCGCGCGCGAGTCGCTGGCAACTGCTGCCAGGGTGCTCGGCGCAGTGGACGAAGTCACCTGGCCCGATGCGCCGCTGGGCCGCGCTGCGGCTTTCATCATCACGGCCTGCGAAGGCGGCAACCTGCATCTGGAAGACCTGCGCAAGCGGGCGGAAGACTTCGAGCCGCTTTCCGTGGACCGCTTCATCTCGGGGGTGATGCAGCGCTTTCGCCGGGGTTACCGCGACCGTGTCAATGAACTGTTCAACGACTGGGATGTACTGCTCGCGCCGGCAACGCCGGTCAGCGCGCCTGTGATCGGCACTGAATGGCTGGACATCAACGGCGTGCAGCACCCGTGCCGCCCGGCCATGGGCCTGCTGACCCAGCCGGTGTCGTTTGCGGGCTGTCCCGTGGTGGCTGCACCGATGTGGCCTTCGGGAACGCAAGGCATGCCCATCGGAGTGCAAGTGATCGCCGCACCCTGGCGCGAAGACCTGGCGGTGCGTGCGGGGTACGCACTGCAGCAGGCAGGCGTTGCGTACGTCAGGCCCGCAAATGGTCATCCCGGCCTTGATCCGGGATCCATGCCTCGCATGCCCGCGTCCCCCGCCCTGAGTCCCGGGTCAAGCCCGGAATGACAAACATGATCGACATCAACCTGCCCGATGTTCTGGCCGAAATCACGGCGCAAAGCGACCGTTATGAGCAGGCGCTGGTCACCAACGATGTGGCCGTGCTCGACGAGCTGTTCTGGGACAGCCCGCTCACACTGCGCTACGGTGTGACCGAGAATCTGTACGGCTACGACGCCATCCGCGCCTTCCGTGCGGCGCGCCCCGCGCAGGGTCTGGCGCGGGCGGTGCTCAACACCGTCATCACCACCTATGGCCGCGACTTTGCGACGGTGAACATCGAGTTCCTGCGCGCAGGCAGCGCCCGGACGGGGCGGCAGAGCCAGACCTGGGTGCGCACGTCCGGCGGCTGGCGCGTCGTCGCGGCGCATGTCAGCCTGCTCTGAATGCGGCCACAGCGGGAATGGGCATGAATTTTGCACACGTACTTGTATCCAAGTCAGTGCATATGTCCGAGCACCCTTTTTAACCATTCACCTTTTCTTCCATCGCAGTCCCAACCTCAATTGCCGGAGCCCTTCACCATGAGCCACAACACCCTGAACCGCCGCGAGTCCCTCAAGTCCATTGCCGCGCTTGGCGCAGCGGGTACGCTGGGCGCATGGAGTCCGCTGGCTTCGGCGCAGAAGCCGCTGACGATTGGCGTGATCTACGTCGGCCCGCGCGACGACTATGGCTACAACCAGGCGCAGGCCCAGGCCGCCGCAGAATGCAAGAAGCTGCCCGGCATCAAGGTGGTGGAAGAAGAGAACGTGCCTGAGACCGCCGCAGTGGCCAAGACCATGATCGGCATGATTGCGCAGGACGGCGCCAAGCTGCTGTTCCCCACCTCGTTCGGCTACTTCGACCCGCACATCCTGGCCCTTGCGCCGAAGAACCCCGATGTGCGCTTCTCGCACTGCGGCGGCATGTGGACCGAGGGCAAGCACCCCAGGAGCGTGGGCAGCTACTTTGGCTACATTGACGAGTGCCAGTACCTGAACGGCGTCATTGCCGGCCATATGAGCAAGAGCGGCAAGATCGGCTTTGTGGCGGCCAAGCCCATCCCCCAGGTGCTGCGCAACATCAACGCCTTCCTGCTCGGCGCCCGCTCAGTCAAGCCGGGCATCACCTGCAGCGTGATCTTCACCGGCGACTGGTCAATGGCAGTGAAGGAGGCCGAAGCCACCAACAGCCTGGCCGACCAGGGCGTGGACGTCTTCACCATGCATGTGGACGGCCCCAAGGTCATCGTCGAGACAGCCGCCAAACGCGGCAAGATGGTCTGCGGCTACCACGCCAGCCAGGCCAAGCTCGCGCCCAACGCCTACCTGACCGGCGCCGAGTGGAACTGGCTCACCGCCTACAAGACTGTCATTGACGCAGCGCAGAACGGCAAGCCGCACCCGAACTTCTTGCGCGGCGGCCTGAAGGAGGGTTTCGTCAGGATGTCGGCCTACGGCCCGGCTGTCACCGACGCCGCAAAGAAGGACGCCGATGCGGTAAAGGCGAAGATGATGGCAGGCAGCTTTCACATCTTCAAGGGTGGGTTGAAGGACAACAAGGGCAAGGTTGTGATTCCGGCGGGGCCTGCGCTCAAGCAGACGGACCTGAAGCTGGAAAGCATGAACTACCTCGTTGAAGGCGTCATCGGAAGCATCTGACCCCGCATGCGAAACATCCTGGCCGACATCGCCCTGCCTACCGGCGCTATCGCAGCGGCGTTGCTGGTCTTTGGTGTCTTCGTCTGGTTTGCCGGCGTCAGCCCGCCTGAAGTCTGGGTCCTGCTCTTCAAGGGCGCCTTTGGCGACTGGTTCTCGTGGCAGAACACCTTGCAGCGCGCCGCGCCGCTGATGCTCACGGCCCTTTGCGTGGCCATTCCGGCGCGGGCGGGCCTCGTCATCATTGGCGGGGAGGCCGCGCTGGTGCTGGGCGGGCTGGCGTGCGCGGCGCTGCCTTATGTCTTGCCGCTGCCGGGCAACGCCGCCGGCACGGCGCTGGTGTGCATCGCGGGCGCAGCGGCGGGCGCGTTGTGGATTGCACTGGCAGGCTGGCTGCGCCAATACCGCGGCATCAACGAAACCATCAGCAGCCTGCTGCTCGCCTATGTGGCCATCGGCCTGTTCAAGCATTTCGTGGAGGGGCCGCTGCGGGACCCGGCCAGCCTGAACAAGCCATCCACCAACGCGCTGGCCGAAGGCTTGCGCATCGGCGGCATTGGCGGCTCTGATGTCCACTGGGGGCTGGTCATCGGCGTCCTGGCCTGTATTGCGCTGGGCCTGTGGCTGAAGCTCACGGCATCGGGCTTTTCGCTGCGCGTGGTCGGGGGCAATCCGCGCACTGCGCAGCTGGTCGGTCTGCCGGCCACGAAGCTCATTCTTGCGGCCTGCGCAGTTGGCGGTGCCAGTGCAGGCCTGGCCGGCGCCATTGAAGTGGCGGCAGTGCACACCAGTGCCAATGCCTCGCTGATTGCGGCCTACGGTTACGCAGGCATCCTGGTGTCGTTCATTGCGCGGCACAACCCGGTGGCCATCATCCCGGTGGCGATTCTCTTTGGCGGATTTGGCGCTGCGGGCAGCCTGCTGCAGCGGCGCCTGGGTTTGCCCGATGCATCAGTGCTGGTATTGCAGGGCATTGCCTTCGTCTTCATTCTTGCCAGTGAAGCTCTGCGCAACAGGGACTGGAAGGCGTTACTGACAAGGCTCAGGCAGCCCTCCGGCCCATCGCCCGCGCAAATCGCCATGGGAGACAAAATCGCATGACAGCCGACCAGTGGATCGCGTTGATCGCCGGTATCGTCGGTGGCGGCTTGCGGGTGGGCGTGCCCTTCCTGTTTGTGAGCCTCGGCGAGTGCCTGACCGAGAAGTCGGGCCGCATCAACCTCGGGCTGGAAGGCGTGCTGGTTCTCTCGGCGATGGCTGCGTTTGGTGGCGCCTACCTGAGCGGCTCGCCATGGACAGGCGTGCTGGTGGGAGCCGTCGCCGGCGGTTTGCTTGCCGCCCTGCATGGACTGCTGTGCTCTCTGGAAGGTGTCAATGACGTGGCAACGGGCATTGCACTGATGCTGTTGGGCACGGGCCTTGCGTTTTATCTTGGCAAGCCGCTGATCCAGCCGCAGGCGCCGCAGATTCCGCCCATCGAGCTTGGCAACTGGAGCGACTCGCCGGCCGTGCGTGCAGCCCTGCAGGTCAACGCGCTGCTCCCCATCGGCATCACCCTGGCGCTCATCCTCTGGTGGGCGTTTGCCCGCACCCGCGCCGGACTGCTGGTGCGCATGGCGGGCGACTCGGCCAATGCCACGCGCGCGCTGGGCTACTCGGTGTCAGGCATCCGCATTGCGGCCACCACCGCCGGCGGCATGATCGCCGGGCTGGGCGGGGCATCGCTCACCCTGTTCTACCCAGGCAGCTGGAACGAAGGCGTCTCCAGCGGCCAGGGTTTGATCGCGGTGGCGCTGGTGATCTTTGCGCGCTGGAGCCCGCTGCGCTGCATTGGCGCGGCCATGCTGTTTGGCGGTGCCGGCGCCATCGGGCCGGCACTGCAGTCTGTCGGCGTGAGCTGGGGCTACCACCTGTTCAACACCGTGCCCTATGTGCTGACGCTGGTCATTCTGGTCATCACCTGCAAGCCCGGCAGCGTCGCCCAGGGAAGCCCGGGCGAACTCTCGTCCACACGTTGAAGCCCGCCATGACTCCGATACGCATTCAAGCCGACCCCTACCCCTGGCCCTGGAACGGCGACCTCCGTCCTGACAACACGGCCCTGATCGTGATCGACATGCAGACGGACTTCTGCGGCAAGGGCGGCTATGTCGATGCCATGGGCTATGACCTGTCGCTCACCCGCGCGCCGATCCGGCCGATCGCAGCGCTGCTGGCACGGCTGCGGCCGCTGGGCTTTCACATCATCCACACGCGCGAGGGCCACCGGCCGGACCTGGCCGACCTGCCGCCCAACAAGCGCTGGCGCTCGCAGCGCATCGGCGCGGGCATCGGCGATGCGGGGCCGTGCGGCCGCATCCTGGTGCGCGGCGAGCCGGGCTGGGAGATCATTCCGGAGCTGGCGCCCATGCCCGGCGAAGCTGTCATCGACAAGCCCGGCAAAGGCTCGTTCTATGCCACAGACCTGGAGCTGGTGATGCGCACGCGCGGCATCGAGAACCTGATGCTCGCCGGCATCACCACCGACGTCTGCGTGCACACCACCATGCGCGATGCCAACGACCGGGGCTTTGAGTGCCTGCTGCTGGAAGACTGCACCGGTGCCACTGACCATGGCAACCACCTGGCCGCACTGAAAATGGTCAAGATGCAGGGCGGGGTGTTCGGGGCCGTGGCGCCATCGGCTGCAGTCATCTCGGGGCTGGCGCATCTGCCTGCATTCACGATGGAGGCACCGTGACCGGCTCACAGCTCATTCCGCCGGTCACACCGGCCACAGGTGCGCTGGGGCTGGAGACTTATGAGCTGACCAAGCGCTTCGGTGGTTTTACCGCCATGGACCGGGTGACGATGAAGGTCAAGCCCGGCACGGTGCATGCGTTGCTGGGCGAGAACGGCGCCGGCAAGAGCACGCTTGTCAAATGCGTGGCCGGCTTCCAGCGGCCCGAAGAAGGGGCCATCCTGATTGACGGGCGCGAGCAGGCCGTTGCCAACCCGGTTGTCGCGCGCGAGCTGGGCGTTGGCATGGTCTACCAGCACTTCACGCTGGCGCCCGGCATGACGGTGGCCGAGAACCTGCTGCTCGCTGGCGGCAAGGCGCCGGCGGTGATTGACTGGGCCGCCGAGCGTGCCGAACTCAAGGCCTTTCTTGCAACGACTCCCTTCACGCTGGACCTGGATGTGCGCCCTGCCGAACTGGCTGCCGGCGAGAAACAGAAGCTGGAGCTGCTCAAGCAGCTGTACCTCAAGCCCCGCCTGCTCATCCTGGACGAGCCCACTTCGGTGCTGACGCCGCAGGAGGCCGATGAGGTGCTGGGCCATGTGCGCGAGTTTGCGCGCAGCGGCATGTGCACCGTGCTCATCATCACCCACAAGTTCCGCGAGGTCATGGCCTATGCCGATGCAGTGACGGTGCTGCGCAAGGGCAAGGCGGTGCACCATTGCAAGGTGGCCGACTCCAGCCCGGCGCTGCTCGCTGCTGCCATGATGGGTGACGCCGCATCCGGCACACCCGCGTCTGGAGGCGAAGCTGCAGGCGACAGCGACAGCGCCAGCGCAGGCCCTGGCGCTGTTGCCCCGGACCGGAAGCTGCTGGCCGGCGACGCAGCCATGGCGCTGGAAGTGCAGGCGCTGACGGCCATGGGCGACCGTGGCACGCTGGCCCTGCACGGTGTGGATCTGCAGGTGAAGTCCGGCGAAATCCTTGGCGTGGCCGGCGTGTCGGGCAATGGCCAGCGCGAACTGGTGGAGGCGCTGGTCGGCCAGCGGCCGCGGCTGTCCGGCAGCGTCAGCGTCATGGGCAAGCCTTATTCTGCAAAGCGTGAGGAGAACCGCCGGCTCAAGGTGCGGAGCCTGCCCGAGGAGCCGCTGCGCAACGCCTGCGTGGGGGACATGAGCGTGGCCGAGAACATGGCCCTGCGCGACTTTGACCGGCCGCCGCTGGCCCAGGGCCCGCTCGGCCTGCTGAAGTTCCCGGCCTGGCGCAGCCGCGCCCGGGCCTGGATCGCCGACTATGGCGTCAAGACGCAAGGCGAGGGCGCAGCGATGCGCAGCCTGTCCGGCGGCAATGTGCAGCGCGCCGTGCTGGCGCGCGAGCTGGACGGCGAGATCAATGTGCTGATAGCCGCCAACCCGGTCTTCGGCCTGGACTTTGCGGCCGTGCGCGAGATCCACAGCCGCATCGTGCAGGTGCGCGGGCGAGGCGGCGCGGTGCTGCTGGTCAGCGAAGACCTGGACGAGTTGCTGGAGCTGTCGGACCGCATTGTGGTGATGAGCGAGGGGCGCATTGTGTTTGAAACGACGGCAGCCAATGCCCAAAGACACGAACTCGGCGCCCATATGGGAGGCGGACACTGATGACTTTGCAGATCAACGCCAACCCCTTCCCCTTCAGCTTCGAAGTCGGCAAGACCGCCCTGGTCATCATCGACATGCAGCGCGACTTCATTGAGCCCGGCGGCTTTGGCGAGACCCTGGGCAACAACGTGGCCCTGCTGGCCGCCATCGTGCCCGCATCGAAGGCGGTACTTGAAGCCTGGCGCAAGGCGGGCGGCCTCGTTGTCCACACCCGCGAGGCCCACGACGCGGACCTTGCGGACTGCCCGCCCGCCAAGCGCAACCGCGGCAACCCCAGCCTGCGCATTGGCGATGAAGGGCCGATGGGCCGCATCCTGGTCAAGGGCGAGCCCGGCAACCAGATCATTCCTGAACTCGCCTCCATCCCTGGCGAGATCGTCATCGACAAACCCGGCAAGGGCGCCTTCCATGCCACCCCGCTGTCCAACCTGCTGCAGCAGGCCGGCATTGAGAAACTCATCTTCATGGGCGTGACCACCGAAGTCTGTGTGCAGACCAGCATGCGCGAGGCCAACGACCGGGGCTTTGACTGCCTGCTGCTGGAAGACTGCACCGAGAGCTACTTCCCGCACTTCAA
>CAZFKW010000124.1:0-1106 GCA_964519795.1 uncultured Ramlibacter sp.
GATGCCGCAGGCCGCAAGGCCGAGGTGGCGGCCATCACGGAGGCCGCCATGCGTGGCGAGATTGCCGACTACAAGGAGAGCCTGCGCCGCCGCGTGGCCCTGCTCAGGGGTGTGACGGTCCAGCACATGGAAGAGGTCTACAGCAAACGCCTGCAGCTCAACCCCGGCGCGGCCGAACTGGTCGCGGCCTGCAAGAAGGCCGGCATGAAGGTGTTGCTCGTCAGCGGCGGCTTCACCTTTTTCACTGACCGCGTACGCGACCGCCTGGCCATCGACTTCACACGCTCCAATGTGCTGGGCATCAAGGACGGCGTGCTGACGGGCGAGATGGTGGACCAGCCCTGGGGCGACATCTGCGACGGCAGCGAGAAGCGCATCATGCTGCTGGAGACCTGCGACGCGCTGGGCATCCAGCCCACCGAAGCCATTGCCATGGGTGACGGCGCCAACGACCTGCCGATGATGGGCGTCGCAGGCCTGTCAGTGGCGTATCACGCCAAGCCCAAAGTGCGAGAGCAGGCCATGGTGGCCATTGACAGCGGCGGCCTCGACCGGCTGCTGGAACTGTTCACCTGACATCTACACCAGCCGCGCGGCTTCGGCTTCAAGCCGCACGGTGAACGTGGTGCCCTCGCCCGCCACACTCTTCACCGAGATGGTGCCGCCATGCGTCTCGACCGCGTTCTTGACGATCGCCAGGCCCAGCCCCGTCCCCTGGATGGCCCCGACATTGCTGGCCCGGTGAAATGACTCGAACAGGTGCGGTATTTCATCAGCCGGGATGCCGATGCCCTGGTCGGACACCTCGAACACCACCTGCCCCTGGTTCAGGTAAACCTTGAACAACACCTCGCCGCCATGTGGCGAGTACTTGAGCGCATTGGACAGCAGGTTGCTGAAGATGTGGCGCAGCAACTTCTCGTCGTACTGACCAGGCTCCAGGTCCCGGGCGATGTCCAGCGCCACCTGGCAGGCCGACTGCGGCTGCTGGGTCCGGGCCTCGGCCACCAGCTCGTGGCACAGCGCACGCAGGTCCAGGGGGGCGGGCGCAAACTCAAGCATGTGGGCCTCGGCCTTGCCCAGCAGCAGCACGCGGTCCATCATGC
>CAZFKW010000124.1:1116-4825 GCA_964519795.1 uncultured Ramlibacter sp.
CGGCACCGCGCTCGGCGCCGGGCTCGGCCTCTTGCCGGGCGGCGGCCCGGTGCTCTTCTGGCATCAATTGCAGATCCTCCATGAACGCACGGAACAGCTCCGTGACCACGCTGCGCGCCTTGCGTGTCATGCGCTGCACGCCTGATGCGATGCTGTCGAGCACCTCCAGCTTCTCGTCCTCCGGCAGGCGGTCGCCATAGTGGCGCAGCACCTCCCCGGCCGACAGGATGCCCGCCAGCGGGGTGCGGAACTCATGGCTGGTCATGGCAACAAAGCGCGAGCGCAGCTCGTTCAGGGCTTTCTGCTGCTCCAGCGCCTCGCGCATTTCCTCTTCCGACTTCTTGCGGCCGGTGATGTCCAGGAAGGTCCAGATCACGCCGGAGTCCGGGTCGTTCGGGCGGATGCAGCTGCCCGCCATCTGCACCCAGAATGTTTCGCCGTTGCTGCGCCGGAACAGCCGCTCGTCGATATAGCTGCCATCGCGGATCAGCGCCTCGCGGGCCACCACGCCGAATCGCTCCCATTCCTCCACACTCACGTGGATATAGGCCGAGGTCTGCCCGATCAGGTCCTCGCGCTTTTGCCCCACCATCTGGGCGAACTTGTGGTTGACCCAGACATGGCGGCGCGCCACCGACAGCACGATGCCGACGAGCGCCGTGTTGAGGATGGCCTCGCGCTCCGACGAGGTACGCTGCAGCTCTTCCTCGAGCTGCTTGCGCCGCGTGATGTCCATGATGCCCCAGACCGTGCCCTGGGACAGGTCGCGCGGGCTCACCGCCTTGCCCGACAGGAACACCCAGATCGGCGTTCCGTCGATCTTGCGCATCTGGACCTCGACCTGGTAGACCTCACCCTTGCGGATGGCCGCCGCCACCTCGCCGCCCACCTTGAGGTAGGCGTCGCGGGACGGATAGAACGGCTCCAGGGAGTTGAACTGCTGCTCATCGCGCGGCACGCCAAAAATCTGGAACATGGCCTGGTTGGCCCACTTGAAACGCCCCTCGGGCGTCAGGAAGGCAATGCCCACCAGCGAACTCTCAAGCACTGTCTCGCGCTCCTCCAGGACGACGCGGTATTGCTCCTGCGACTCCCTGAGCGCCCGGACCATGGCATGCTCGGCCTCGATGCGCGCCTGCGCCTGCTCCTTTTCAGCCCGGGAGACATTGATGCGGTCAGCCAGCGCAAAGGACAGCAGGATCATCTCCAGTGCGGAGCCGATGAGCAGGGCGTTGGAGGTGAGGCGGTTGGACGGCAGCACGCCGGTGTTGTGCAGCGCCAGCGTAACCACGCCCAGCAGGAGCAAGGCCCACGCAGTGAGGAAGTAGCGCGCGCCGGGGTGATGGCGGCGCACGCTCAGCACGCCGGCCACCACCAGGGCCGTCACGGTGAAGACGGCGAGCACCGTCACCATCCAGGACGACACCGCATAGGGCAGGCCCATCGCAGCGGCCGCTGCCAGTGCCCAGCCTCCCATGAGCAGCTTCATGAGCAGGTCCAGGCGCGGCATCTCCCTGGCGCTGGCGAGGAAGGCCCGCGCAAACCACACACCGAACAGCGCCGCAACCGACATGCCCGTGGGGGGCGCAACACTGTTCCACCAGGTCAACCCGGGCCAGAGAAACTGGCCACCCAGGCCGGTGAGCGCGGCCTGGGCCAGCGCCATGCCGCCGGCAAAGGACACGTAGATCAGGTAGCTGGTGTCACGAACCGCAAAAAACAGCAGCAGGTTGTACGCGAACAGGCCCAACAGCAGGCCGAAATAAAGGCTGAGCAGGGCGTACTCGGCCTGGTCATGGGCCCACAGAGCGGCGGGCTGCCACAGGCGCACCGGTGCCGACACCGTGCCCTGCGACGCAAGGCGCAGGTAAATCGTCGCGGGGCCGGGCTGCAGCAGCACCGGCATCACATGGTTACGGTGCTGGACAGCGCGCGAGGCAAACGGCAACGCATCGCCGCCGCTTTGGCGCACGAACGCGCCACCGGCTCCGGGCACGTACAGGTCCACCCTGTCCAGCGGTGGGTAGGCCAGCTCTAGCATCCATTCGCGCGGAGCATCCGGCTGCACCAGGAGGTTGACGCGCAGCCAGATGGCTGAGCCCGTCAGCCCGAAATTGGCGCCCGGCCCGCTTTGGGCCAGCGGGCTGAAGCGCTCCTGCATGGCCTGCGCGGCCACATCGCCAATTGACAGCTCCGCAGAAGCGTCTTCCAGCCAGCTGAAGCCGGGAGACAGCGCAACGCTCGCCTCCCGGCCTACGGACACCCCGGCCACGGCCTGTGCCTGCGCCGGCATCAACGCCGAAACGGCCAGGACAAAGCCGGCGATTGTCCGGAGCCACCGGGTCAGCACGTCATGCCCTCTCCAGCACCGGCCGCCCCGCCTGCACCGCAAAGCGCGCCAGGGTCTGCACGCCGCTGCCCTGTTGGGTCACGTCGTCGACCACGCGCAGGGTGGTGGTCAGTTGGCCGGGTGTGAACTCGGCGATGCCATAGCCCTTGCCCAGCGCATCGGCAAAGGTGAAGTGCGGATTTTCGGCCAGGCGCTCGGGCATCTTCTCGTTGCCGCCGGATGATCGTGACGTGATGCTGGTGCCGCAGAACTCCACGCCCAGCGAGGGGCTGCGCGCCACCGCATAGTCGGCCTTGACATGACCCACCCAGTTTTCGTGAATGTCGCCGCCCAGGAGCACCGGGTTGACCACCACGTGGCGGCGCAGCGAGTCGGTCAGCCGCGTGCGCGCAGCCGGGTAGCCGTCCCAGCCGTCGTTCCAGAAAAAGCGCTGCGGGCCCGGCCGGTAGTCGCGGCTGCCGAACAGGGTCTGCTGCCCCAGCACGCTCCAGGTGGCGTCACGGTTGGCGGCAAGCGTGCCATCCAGCCAGCGCTCCTGGCGCTCGCCCAGCATGCTGCGCCCCGGGCTGTTCCATGAAGCGCAGGTTGCCGGGTCCAGCGCGCTGGAGCCGGGCTTGCCATCGCGCGTGCAGGCCTGCAGGTCCTTGTGCTGCCGGGCGTCCAGCAGGCACAGCGAGGCCAGCCGGCCAAAGCGCATATGCGAATGCACCCGCATTTCCGCGCCGGACGCCAGCCCCGCCAGCGCCTGGGTCAGTGCAGATGCGCGCAGCGGCATGTGCTCATAGAAAGCCTGGTAGGCCCCTGCCCGACGCTCTGCGAAGCTGGCCACGGGCGGGCCGCCGTTGCCTTCATTCAGGCCTGCATAGTCGTTTTGCACTTCATGGTCGTCCCAGGTCACCAGCCAGGGACAGGCTGCATGAATGCCCTGCAGGTCCGGATCGCCTTTGTACTGGGCGTAGCGCTGCCGGTAGCCGTCGAGCGACTGCACCCAGCCGCCGGTCACGTTGCGCACGGCGTTGGTTGCGCCGGGGTATTCGTAGATGTAGTCGCCCAGGAACATCACCGCGTCGGGGTTCTCGTCGCGCAGGTGGCGCCAGGCGCTGAACCATCCGTGCTCCCAGCGCTGGCAGGAGGCCCACGCCAGGCGCAGCCGGGACGCCACGGCCTGCGGCTCGGGGAAGGTGCGTGTGCGACCGATCGGGCTTACCGCGTCCCCTGCCATGAAGCGATAGAAATACCAGCGTCCCGGCTCGAGCCCGTGGACGGCGAGCTGCCGGTCGAGCGATTGCTCATCGCTCCGAAATCCGCGCATCCCGAGGCGCTCAAGCATGCTGGCGCACCGCACGCCCGTATCGACGA
>CAZFKW010000124.1:4835-10056 GCA_964519795.1 uncultured Ramlibacter sp.
ACCAGCGGTCGGGCTCCAGCCCGGCCACTTCCACATGAACCGAATGGGCCAGCTCATGCAGCGCCTGCGACTGCCCGCTGCGGGCGATGCGGGTGAACTGTTCGTCATGCGCCACTTCCCAGCGCACGGTCACCGGCGCGCGGCCCATGCCGAAGAAGCCCGGCAGTGCCAGGCGCGTCCACAGCACCACCGAGTCGTGGGCCGGCGCGCCGCTGGCCACGCCCAGCGTGAAGGGGTTGGTGCCACTGCGCGGCTGGCTCCAGGCGCTGCGCGGGAGCCAGACTGTTGATGCCGCGGCGGCGGCAAGTGCCAGCAGGCGGCGGCGGTCATGTGAGGCGATGGCTTGCATGCGGCGTATTTGACCCGAAAAACCATGGCGCCAGCATGTGCATGCCGAACAAAATTCAGGGCCAGCCCGGCTGCGCCTGTGCCTTCGGGCATGGCTGCGTCGATAGAATGCAACCCAGCGTTTTCAACTCCCCGGAAGAATCCTTGTCAGACCGCCTCAACGTCCTGCCGCAGTATCTTTTCCCCAAGCAGGCCCTGACGTCGTTTGGCGGTGTCATCGCCTCGGCCCGCGCCGGCGACATGACAACGCGCCTCATCCGCTGGTTTGTCGGCAAGTACGGCGTGAACATGGCAGAGGCCGAGAACCCCGATATTGCCAGTTACGCCAGTTTCAACGAGTTCTTCACGCGCGCGCTCAAGCCCGGCGCCCGCCCGCTGGCCGATGCTGACCTGGTCTGCCCGGTCGACGGTGCCATCAGCCAGTTCGGCCCCATAGAACGCGACCAGATTTTCCAGGCCAAGGGCCACCACTATTCGACAGCGGCTGTCGTCGGGGGTGATGCCAGCCTGGCTGCAAAATTCCAGGACGGGCATTTCGCCACGCTGTACCTGAGCCCGCGCGACTACCACCGCATCCACATGCCCTGCGCCGGCCGGCTGACCCGGATGATCCATGTGCCGGGCGACCTGTTCTCCGTCAACCCCGTCACGGCCCGTGGCGTGCCCGGCCTGTTTGCACGCAACGAGCGCGTGATCTGCGTGTTTGAAGGCACAGGGTCTGTGCCCGGGCCGTTCGTGCTGATCCTGGTCGGCGCGACCATCGTGGGGAGCATGGCGACGGTGTGGCACGGCATCGTCAATCCGCCGCGGCCAGGAAAGTTGCGCGAGTGGGACTATGCAGACAGAGCCGTGGAACTCGCGCAAGGTGAGGAAATGGGCCGCTTCCTGCTGGGTTCAACCGTGGTAATGCTGTTTCCCAAGGGGCCGCTTGCATTCAACCAGGAATGGGCGCCCGGTGGTTCGATCCGCCTGGGCGAGAAAATGGCCACCCGCGCGGGGTAGCCATTGTCCCGGCGTGATCAGTTGCCGTGGCTCTGAACCCGGTGCGAAGCCTTATTGCGCCGGAGCCGTCGGAACAGTCAGGATGATGGGCGACGCTGTCTGCGGCTCAATGCGCACGGGCTGGTTCGGGTCAGCCGGGACGGAAATGACTTCAACCTCCTTGATGACGCCGCCACCGGCAACACTGCCATCAGCCCCGCCATAGCCGAGCACGCGGGCTTCGCAGGCGACGCGGTCCGTGCCATTGAGCACATTGCAGCGGGCCAGGGCATTGGCGGTCAGATCGCCTCTTGTATCGAGCTTGCCCGTGCGGTTTTCCGCGGCGGCGTTGTTCGCTTCACGCAGGCAGGTGGCCTGATCCTGCTGGGTGCGGCCAGTCATGCACGCCGCGCGCTCGCTCTGGGTATTGCCCGTGGCGTCGATACCAGTGTCACCGGTAGGCGTCACCTGGGCAAACGCTGCGCCCATGGACAAGAGTGCTGCGATACCGGCCATGGCGAGACTCCGGGGCAGACGAGGCGTGAAAGAGGTGGTATTCATTTGTGTTACTCCTGAGCATTGGTGAACAATAGAGCCAGTTTAGGAATCAGGCTGCACCACGGATGCCGGATGCGCGCTTCACAGTTCCGGCCAAACCGCGCGCTCCGCTGTAGGACGCGGCCTGCATACCCGCCCGGGCCTTGTGGTTGCTCAACCTGCCCCAAGCTCATGGTTCAACGACAGAAATCAATTCATGATCCCCTTTTCAGTTCTCGACCTTTCCCCAGTCAAAGAGGGCAGCGACGCCGCCCAGTCCTTCCGCCATACCCTGGATCTGGCGCAGCACGCCGAGCGTTGGGGCTTCAACCGTTACTGGATGGCCGAGCACCACGGCATGCCGGGCATTGCCAGTGCCGCCACCTCGGTGCTGATTGGTTACGTGGCCGGCGGCACGTCCACCATCCGCGTGGGCGCCGGCGGCATCATGCTGCCCAATCATTCCCCGCTGGTGATTGCCGAGCAGTTCGGCACGCTGGAGGCGCTCTACCCCGGCCGCATCGACCTGGGCCTGGGACGCGCGCCGGGCTCCGACCAGGCGACGGCGCGTGCGATGCGGCGCAACCTGTCTTCCGACCCGGATGAGTTTCCGCGTGATGTCGTGGAGCTGATGGATTTCATGTCGGACGCGCCGCGCCAGCTGGTCCGGGCTGTGCCGGGCATTGGCGCCAAGGTGCCGGTGTGGATTCTTGGCTCCAGTCTTTTTGGCGCGCAGCTGGCGGCCATGCTCGGTCTGCCGTTCGCCTTTGCATCGCATTTCGCGCCGCAGCAGATGATGCATGCCATCGAGGTGTACCGCTCCGGTTTCAAGCCTTCGGACCAGCAGGGCAAGCCGCATGTAATGCTGGGCTTCAATGTGTTTGCAGCAGACTCGGACGACGAGGCGCACTATCTTGCAAGTTCGTGGCAGCAGTCGTTTGTGAACCTGCGCAGCGGCAGGCCGGGGCGCTTGCCTCCGCCGGTTGCGAATTACCGTGAGCAGGCTGGGCCGCAGGCGCAGGCTTTGCTGGACTCCGTGTTGTCCTGCGCTGCGATTGGCTCGCCTTCGACTGTCAAGGCGCAGATGCAGGCGTTCATTGACCGGACCGGGGCGGATGAGCTGATGATCACCTGCAACATGTTTGACCATGCTGCGCGGCTGCATTCTTACGAGATTGTTTCGGGGTTGCGCTGATTTGTGGCGTCTTGCCTGGGTCTGTTTGCGGGCGTGGAGTATTGGTGTCTGCCCCGCGGGATGGCGGCGACGGGCGCTCGCCTCCGCTCATGTCCTCCTGTCTGGCTTCGCCAGCCATTCCCCCTTGACTTCGCTGCGGCGGGCGCCCATCACCACCATCCCGCTGCGTTAAGGGAGCGCGTGCCGGTCCAGCCCGCTACGTTAAGGGAGCGCGTGCTGATCTATCCTGCTACGTTGGCGGATCGCGTTCTGTTTTCTTGCTGCCATCTTGTTGTGCGATGGCCGATGTGGTGCTCCAGAGCTTGCGGTTCGCTGTACTTGGCTTGAAGATGTTCCTCCATGAAGATGCTTTTCCCATGTCCAGACAAATCCTCGCCCTGCCCGGCCGCATCCTGTTCCTGAGTGCGCGGCCTGAGGCCATTGCTGCCCAGCTTTCAGGGCAGGACCTTGCGCTTGCCGACGCCCTGCCGTTGCGGGACGACGTCTCCACCGACGAGATCACGCCGGTACCGATCCTCACGCATTACGACGACAAGCTCGGGCGGTATCCGTATACCGGCTTCAAGGCCGGAGATGCGCGTCCCTTTGCGGCGAATTCCGTGCGCGAGGCCGGCTTCAGTGTCGTGGTGGCTGGCAGCCGCTATGGCAAGGGCTCCTCGCGCGAGCACAGTCCGGCGGCCGAGAAGCTGGCAGGCATCAGGCTTGTCGTTGCCGGAAGTTTCGAACGCATCTACAGGCAGAACGCCGACAACATCGGCCTGTTCACCTCCACTGATTTCGGCCTCATCGAGCGGATCCAGCGCGGTGAACCCATCGGCGTTGATGAGCTTGTATCAGGGCGCGACGCACTGGCCGCCGCCATCCTCAGGAGCGGCGGGCTGTTGAAGTTCGGGCAGGCGCACATGCGCGACATTTCAGTGGGCGCGGCGGTGGTTTCTGACCGGCCGCAAACCCTGTTCGAGAAGATCATTGCGCGCCACGCACTCGCCACTGCCATGACGCCTGCCAACCCCGGCCCCGGCGCGGGCGCTTTCGTGCGGGCTGACTGGCGCTTCATTCATGAGTACTACACCGGCATGGCCGCCCACATGCTGCACACGGCCTTTGGCAAGCCCCTGGCGCTGCATGAGCCGGCGTCCATTGTGGTGTTTGAGGACCACACCTCCTACGTGGCGCAGAGCCCGGCCCACGTGAGCGGTGGCATCGTGCCGAACGTGCTGGCGATGTGCCAGGCGCAGCGGGACTTTGCGCAGGACTACGGGCTGCGGTTTCACCGTACGCTGACGGACGAGGAGGCGGCGCTGGACGATGGCTCGAATGTGGCGGGGATTTCGCACGCGATGATGGCCGAGCACTATGCGCTGCCGGGGCAGGTCGTCGCGGGGACCGACTCGCACACGCCGCACAGTGGCGCGCTGGGTTGCGTGGCGTTTGGGGTGGGCACGACGGACATGGCCAATGCCTTTGTCACGGGCGCGGTGCGGCTGACCGTGCCGGAGTGCTTGCGCATCGAGCTGGACGGACCGCTAGCGCCCGGCATCACGGCCAAGGATGTCGTGCTGCACCTGCTTGCGGAGCCTCGCATCCGGGCGGGCCTGGGTGTGGGCAAGGTGTTCGAGTTCGCGGGCAGCGCCATCGGCTCGTTGTCCACCGACGAGCGTGCGACGCTGACCAACATGACGGCTGAGCTGGGCGGCTTCACCGGCATCGTAGCGCCGGATGCGGAGACGGTGCGCTTCCTGCGCGAGCGGCGCGGTGTGGACTTCACACCTGAGGCGTGGATGTGCAGCGACGCGGGCGCCGTGTATGCGGCGACGATCCGCCTTGACTGCTCAGCGCTTTCACCCATGGTGGCCGCGCCTGGCGACCCGGGGAACGGCATGGCACTGTCCTCGCTTGCGGAGCCCGTCAGGGTGGACATGGCCTATGGCGGCTCCTGCACCGCCGGGAAGCGCGAAGACTTTGACCACTACCATGCGGTGCTGTCCTGGGCGCTTGACCACGGCCTGCGGGTTGCGCCGCATGTGAAGCTCTTCCTGCAGTACGGCACGACGGCCGTGCGCGACTATTGCATCGCGCGTGGCTATGACAAGGTATTTGCGCAAACCGGCGCGGTGATGCTGCAGCCGTCCTGCGGCGCCTGCGCTAACTGCGGGCCGG
>CAZFKW010000125.1:0-10027 GCA_964519795.1 uncultured Ramlibacter sp.
CCACATGACCGACCTGCAGACGGGCAGGGCGGACCTCAAGGACTTTGCCGGCGTTGTGGCCTGTGGCGGCTTCAGCTACGGTGACACGCTTGGCGCGGGCATCGGCTGGGCCCGCAGCATCACCTTCAACCCGTTGTTGGCGGACCAGTTCAAGGCCTTCTTTGCACGTCAGGACACTTTCGGGCTGGGTGTATGCAACGGCTGCCAGATGTTTGCCGAACTGGCCGACATCATCCCGGGTGCGCAGGACTGGCCGCGCTTCACCACCAACCGCAGCGAGCGCTTTGAGGCCCGCCTGTCCATGGTGGAGGTGCTGGAATCGCCCAGCATCTTCTTCTCCGGCATGGCCGGCAGCCGGTTGCCCATCGCCGTGGCACATGGCGAGGGCTATGCCAACTTTTCCCGCAGGGGCGACGCTGCCAGGGCCATCGCCGCAATGCGCTTTGTGGACAACCACGGGCAGGCGACAGAGGCGTACCCATTCAACCCCAACGGCAGTGCAGGGGGACTGACGGCCGTCACTACGCCCGACGGCCGATTCACGGCGCTGATGCCGCACCCGGAGCGGGTTTTCCGCAATGTGCAGATGAGCTGGACCAGTGGAGATCCTGCCGGGCACAGTCCGTGGATGCAGATCTGGCGCAATGCGCGTCGGTGGGTGGGATAGCCGGGGACAAGTGCCGCGGCAGTCCCGGCACTTGTCCTTGACCTCCAACTGATCCTGATCAGATAACCCTGACATTTCCGGGCGTACCAGCCAGGAGTCGGCTGAATGCCCATAACATAGGGTTTTCACCCAACTCAAGGAGCCGCCATGAATGAGATGTCCACGTCCCCCAAAGAAAAACTGATGGCCGACCTGAAGGTTGTGATCGCCGACGCTGAAGAACTGCTCAAGATGACGGCCGACCAGGCTGGCGAGAAGGCCTCCGAACTGCGTGCCCGCATGCAGACCCGGATGGATCAGGCCAAGACCGAGCTGGCTCGCCTGCAGGGCCTGGCTGTTGAGCGGGCCCGGGACGCCGGCAAGGCGACGGACGCTTTCGTTCACGATAATCCCTGGAAGGCCGTCGGCATTGCTGCCGGCGCCGGCCTCATCATCGGCATGCTGATCAGCCGGCGCTGAAAAGCGGGCCATGAGTGCCACTCCCCCTGCCGGGCTGTTTGCCTCGGTACGCCAGATGCTGGCAACAGCGCTTGAAATGGCCGAGGTCAGGCTGGCATTGTTTGCCAGCGAGTTCGAGGAAGAAAAGCTGCGCATCTTCCAGGCGGCAGCGCTTGCCGTGCTCGGGCTGCTGTTGCTCACCGTAGGTGTTGTCCTGCTGTGCGGCTTTGTTCTGATGCTGTTCTGGGAGGGCTACCGGCTCGCGGCGCTGGGCGTCATGACCGTGGCGTTTGTGGCTGCCGGCATCCTCACGGTGCGCGCAGGCATGCGGCGCATCAGCGGCGAGGGCGGGGCGTTTCGTGCATCGCTTGCCGAGCTGGCGCAAGACCGTGCCAGCCTGGCACCGCGCGACTGAGACCAGCAGAAACCGGCCAATCAAGCATGTGGCAAGGCAAGGTCAACGACATTCACGCGCGGCGCGCGGTGCTGCAGGCACGCAGCCATGCCTTGCGTGGGCGGTTGGCCGAGGCGTCCGCTGGACTGGAACGCCCGTTTGCCCTGGCTGACATGGCCCGTGATCACGTCCGCTGGTGGTTGGCGCACCCGATGCTGCTGGCCGCCGTTGCCGCCATTCCACTGGTGATGCGCCCTGCGCGCCTGGTAACCTGGTCGCTCAAGCTCTGGAGCGGCTGGCGGCTGTGGAAGCAGGTGCAGCGCGTCCTGCTGCGGTGACCTTCAAACGCCGGCAGACTTGAGCTCATCCATGGCGGCCAGCACCTGGGTCGCCGATTCAAAGCGGTCTTCGGGTTTTTTGGCCATGAGCTTGTTGACCAGGGGCTGGAACGCGGCCTGCCTGTCTGGCAGGGCTGGTACTTCCGCGCGAACGTGCAGCGACAGCAGCGACAGCACGTTGTCGGCCGCGAACGGACGCCGGCCCGTCAGCATCTCGAACATCATGACACCCAGGCTGTACAGGTCGGACTGCGGGGTCACGGCCTTGCCAGCGACCTGCTCCGGACTCATGTAGGAGGGAGAGCCCAGCAGTTCGTCCTTCATCGTCAACTCGCGGGTGTTCGCGTTCTTCCCCAGCGCCTTGGCGATGCCGAAGTCGGCCAGTGCCACCGAGTCGTCAATCCGGATCATCACGTTTTCAGGCTTGAGGTCGCGGTGCACGATGCCCCGCGCATGAATGGCTTCCAGGGCGGCAGCGACCTGTCGCGCAATGGTCAGGGCGTTGTGAGGATTGAACCCCGAGGAAATCCGCGCCCGCAGGTCGCCATGCTCAAAATACTCCATCGCAATGTAGGCATGTGCGTCGCTGAAGCCCTGATTGAAAATCCGCACGATGTTCGGATGCACGATCTGCGAAACCAGCGTGTATTCGCGCACGAATCGCGTCATCAGTTCCGCCGCCTGCCCGCGCAGGTTGATGACCTTCAGCGCGATCAGTCCACCGCCGTCCCGCTCGGCCAGGTACACCTCCGACATGCCGCCGGTGCCAATGGGCTTGATCAACTTGAAGCCGGCCAGCAGGACCGGCTCGCCGCCCTGCGAGAAGGTGTGGTCCTTCAGGCCTGACAGCCGTGACTCCAGCGCGTCCTTGACTGCGCGTACCGTCATGTCAACATTGCGATGCATGGCATCGCGGTTGATGCGCAATGTGGCCTGCGAGGCGATCAGGCCCTGGCGGCCATCGCTGCCCGTCCCCGTGTCCATGCCCAGCACTTCAGCAACCTCGACGGCTTGCGTCTCACCCTGCATCGTCATGTGGCGCGCCCAGCCCGAGCGCACGTCGCTGCCGGCCTCGCGCAGCAGTTCGGCGCTGGCCGCGACAGTCCAGCCTTCCTTGCGCGCCTGCTGCTCGATGAAGCAGGCGGTGCGTGGCACCGGGCCGGCGATCACAGGACTGTCAGCCATCCTGTCACCGCCCAGTGCCACCGGACCCACATGCAACCCGACGCCGACCGCGAGCGGAGCCAGGCCGCGGTCGGGAAAATGCTGCTTCAGCCACCGGTCCAGCACTTCGGCAGACCGCAGCATGGCCTGCGCGGCCAGTACCGCATGCCGCGCAGGAGGTATCGGGTCGCCGTTGTCACAGAACACGGCCAGCATGCCATTGCCCACCAGCTTGATGTGGCTGGCACCGTGCTCAAGCGCTGCCTCCTCCATGTGCTGGAAGTACAGGTTCAGGAATGTCGTCATTTCGAACGCGGTCAGCTTTTCGGCCAGACCGAGGAAATGCCGCAAGTCACAGAACAGCACGGGTGCGCGCGTCTGGGTGAGCGTCATGCCTTCCGGCGGGTCGTCGTCCAGGCGTCCTTCATAGCTGGCGCCGTTCAGGTTGTGGCTGAAAATTCGCCGCAGATGCGCCTCCCGCGCCATCACGGCATTCCTGACTGCGTCGTCCAGCCTGCCGCGCTTGCGCAGCAGTCCCTCCACGGCGTCGATCAACTCCTGCGCGGTAAAGGGTTTGGTGAGGTAGTCGTCGGCCCCCAGCGTCATGCCTACCCGCATGGCGTCACGCGAAGATTCAGCTGTGAGGAGCATCACCAGGACGGAGGAGAGGCTGCGGTCATCGCGCAGCGCAGCCAGCAGTTCGAACCCATCCAGTCCGGGCATGATGACGTCGGAGATGACCAGGTCCGGCCGCGCCTCGCGCGCCAGCTTCAGGCCCTGGCGGCCGTCAGCGGCCGTGAGCAGGGTGAAGCCTGGGCGGCTGAGCGTGCGTGCAATGCTGTCACGGATATCGTCACTGTCCTCGACGATCAGGATGGTGACGGGCGACTGCTCCATCATGCCTGCTCCGCCGGCAGGGAAAAGCTGATCACCGCGCCTTCGCCCTCGATGCTGTCAGCCCGGACGCTCCCGCCGTGCCGCACCACGATGCTGTGGACGGTCGCAAGCCCCAGGCCTGTGCCTTCAAACTCTTCACTGCTGTGGAGTCGCTCGAACGGCTGGAACAGCTTGCTGGCGTGTTTCATGTCGAATCCGGCGCCGTTGTCGCGCACACTGTAGACAAGAAAGCCATCGTCAGCCCGTGCGCTGATGTCAAGCGTGGGTGTGGCCCGTCCGGCGCTGTACTTGAAGGCATTGGTGACCAGGTGCATCCAGACGCGTCGCAACAGGGCTGCATCTCCCTGGGCAGGCGGCAGCTCGCCCAGGCTCACGACGGGCTTCGGGACGTCGCCGGGCAGGGCGCAGATCGCGTCATCCACGGCCTGTTGCGCCAGGGTGGTCATGTCCACCGGCGCCAGTTCTACCGGCTTGCGCGTCCATTTTGAAAAGGCCTGCAGGTCGTCAATCAGGTGGCCCGTGCGCCTGGCGTTCGCGCGAATGGTCCGGACAAAGCCATTGCCGCGCGCATCCAGTACGCCTGAATAGTTCTTTTCAAGTAGCCCGGCGAAGGCGCCGATCACTGACAGGCGGGAACGCAGGTCGTGCGCCGCGGTTGACGCGAGGCTCTCCAGTGCCTTGCTGTTGGCCTCTTCAATACGGGCACGCTCCAGTAGTTCGTTGTTGAGCCTGCGGATCTCCCGCTGCATCGAGGCGTGCCCTGTATCGTTGCTGCCCATCTGATGACTCCCGTTGAATGCCGCCATGCACAGATTCTGACACTGGTCACCGGCTTTCGCGTGGACATCCGTAAACTCTGCATATGCAAGCCCGACGATACGACAGCATTGATGCCCTGCGCGGACTGGCCATCGTCTGGATGACGCTGTTCCATTTCTGCTTTGACTTGAACCATTTCGGCTGGCTCAGCCAGAATTTCTACACCGACCCGTTCTGGACCGGCCAGCGCACGATGATTGTCAGCCTGTTCCTTTTCTGCGCCGGCTTCGGCCAGGCGATTGCCGTGCAGCAGGGGCAGGGGTGGCCGCGCTTCTGGCGCCGCTGGGGACAGGTCGCCGTGTGCGCGCTGCTGGTCACGGCCGGATCCTTCTTCATGTTCCCCCGGAGCTTCATCTACTTTGGTGTGTTGCATGGCATCGCGGTGATGCTGCTGGTCGTGCGCTTCACGGCGGGCTGGGGCCGCTGGCTTTGGGTGGCCGGGGCGCTGGCCGTCGGCCTGAAGTTCCTGGCCGAGCCCTTGCTGGGCGCAGGCGGTCCTCTGGCGCCTTTTGCGGATGCATTCAACGCGCGCACGCTGAACTGGCTGGGCCTCATCAGCCGAAAGCCGATCACCGAGGACTATGTGCCGCTTGTCCCGTGGCTGGGCGTCATGTGGTGGGGCATGGCAGCCGGCCAGTCGCTCCTGAAGCATCGCCCTGACGTCATTGCAACGCCACTTCCTGCCGGAGCCGCTCCGCTGTCATGGCTGGGCCGCTGGAGTCTGTCGTGGTACATGCTGCACCAGCCCGTGCTGATCGGGGCGCTGGCAGCCATCGCAGCGCTGAAATGAAAAACGCGGCTCCGCCTGAAGCCGCGTCATCGAACTGAACTGTCTTTCCGTGGGGGCCGTGCGACCGCCCTTCGGCCCTTCGACCCTTCGACCCTTCGACCCTTCGACAAGCTCAGGACAGGCCAAGCTCAGGACAGGCCACTGGCCAAGCTCCCCAGTGGGGGGAGCGCCCACAGGGCGGACCGGGGGCGTCCTGTTTATTCAATCTTTGCCTTTTCGCGGAGATCCTTCTGGAAGGCGCCCAGGCGCGCCTGCGTCATCTGCTGGACGATCTGCGGTTTGACTTCTTCCATCTTGGGCAACTGGGCTTCGCGGATGTCGTCCACCCGGATTACGTGGTAGCCGAACTGTGACTTGATCGGCGCCTCGGTGGTCTGGCCCTTGTTCAGCTTGACCATGCCTTCGGAGAATTCCTTGACGTAGCTGCCGGGGTTGGCCCAGTCCAGGTCGCCGCCATTGGCGCCGGAACCCGGGTCCTTGGACTGCTTCTTGGCGATCTCGTCAAACTTGCCGCCCTTCTTGAGGCTGGCGATGATGTCCTTCGCTTCCTTTTCGCTTTCCACCAGGATGTGGCGGGCGCGGTATTCCTTGCCGCCATTGGCTGCGGCGAACTTGTCGTACTCGGCCTTGACGTCGGCGTCAGTAACCGGGTTCTTCTTCTGGAAGTCGGCGAACAGCTCGCGGATCAGGATGGTCTGGCGCGCCAGTTCAAGCTGCACCTTGTAGTCGTCCGTTGCATCAAGGCCGCGCTTCTGGGCTTCCTGCATGAAGACTTCGCGGGCGATGACCTCGTCTTTCAGCTGCGCCTGCATTTCGGGCGTGATGGGCCGGCCCGTCTTGGCCACCTGCTGCGCCAGTGAATCCACACGCGAGGTAGGGACGGGTTTGCCATTGACAATGGCGACGTTCTGTGCAGCCGCGGGCAGGGCGAGTGCGCCCAGAACAGCGGCAGTGGCCACGGCAGTCAGAAGATGCTTTTTCATGCGAATAACCTCGAAAGAGTCCTGGATGGAAACAAGGGGAAGCTGTAGTGGCCGGCGGCCCGCCTACAGGGTTTCAATGGCGATGGCGTGGACGCCCTGGTCAATGAAATCTTGCAGCGCATCATACACAAGCCGGTGACGCGCGACACGGGTCTTGCCCGTAAAAAAAGGTGAAGCAACCCGCACGCGAAAATGGGTACCTGAGCCTGTGCCATCTGCACCTGCATGGCCCGCATGGGCAGCGCTTTCGTCGAGCACCTGGAGCTGATCAGGGTCCAGCCTTTCCCGCAGGCGCTGCTCAAGCTGGAGCGCCGTGAACTGGCCCATCTCAGCCCGCCTGCCCGTCGCTCTTGAGGTGCCTGGCAATGTACAGGCCCTGGCCCACCAGGAACACCAGCGGGAAGGCATATCCCCACAACTTGAAATTGACCCAGGCATCGGTGCTGAAATACGCTGCCACATAGGCATTGATGGCTGACATGAAGACGCAATAGCCCACCCAGGCCACGTTCAGGCGCATCCAGACGGGGTCGGGCAGTTCCATCTGGCTACCCAGGAGGATTTTCAGGAAGTTCTTGTGCAGCACCCACATCGCGAAGCCCAGGGCAATGGCCATGGCGGCGTAAAGCACCGTGGGCTTCCACTTGATGAAGCGGTCGTCCTGCAGCACCAGTGTCAGCGTGCCGAAAAGCAGGATCAGCACAAGGGTGGCCTTCTGCATGGTTTCAAGCCGGCGGTGCATGGAATACAGCACCGCCATCTGGACCGCCGTCGCCACCATCAGGACGCCGGTGGCGACATAGATGTTGTAGAGCTTGAAGGCCCCGAAGAACAGCAGGATGGGTAAGAAGTCGAGGACGAGTTTCATGCAGGCAAGAGTATGGCGGAAATCGGCTTGCTCAGCCCGGGATGAAGTCAAGGGATGCGGAGTTCATGCAATATCGAAGGCCTGTGTCGGTCGGGCCGTCGGGGAAGACATGCCCCAGGTGGGCGCCACACTGCGCGCAGACGGTTTCGGTGCGCGTCATGCCGTGGCTGTGGTCCACGATGTCCCTGATGGCGCCGGGGATCGCCAGGGAAAAGCTGGGCCAGCCGCAGCCGGCGTCAAACTTGGTGGAGGCATCAAACAGCTTGTTGCCGCAGCAGATGCAGTGATAGCTGCCATCCGCCCAGACGGTTTCGTACTTGCCGGTGAACGGCCGCTCCGTGGCGGCATGGCGCGTGACTTCATAGGCGCCGCGCTCGGCGCCCTTTTCGGCGAGCAGGGCTTTCCATTCGGCATCGGTTTTCTGTACGGGGTAGGTCATGGTTTCCTCGGTCAGGATGAGCAGCTGATCTCAATGGAAGAGGCCCAATCGGGCGGAAAATCCGCCCAAGCCTCAAATTCCGGGTGTTCGTCAAAGGGCGTCTCCAGTACCGCCAGCAACTGGGTGACTCCGGAAAAGTCCTTTAGTTTCGCCTGGCGGATGACTTGCTCGCCAAGGTGGTTGCGCAGCACGAACTTCGGGTTGGTTCGCAGCATTGAATGCCCGGTTTGCGCAGTGGCCTTCGGCCCAAGTCGTTGCCGGTAACGGACGAGCCAGGCATCTGCTGCATCCCGGTCAGGAAACATGTCGCGCACGGGCTCGAAGTCGCCTGACGCCACCGCATGGCCCAGGCGCCGCCAGAAGATGGTGTAGTCCACCTTGCCATGGGCAAGGAGCTTCAAAATGCCTTCCGTCAGTTCGCGGTCCTGCTGCGCCGGCGCCGCCAGCCCCAGCTTGGCCCGCATCAGTCCTTCAAGCCGTTCCGGAAAGATCGTCCTGAACGATTCCAGCGCCGCCAGCGCCAGTTCCTGTTCACCGATAACGGGCAACAGGGCCTGGCCAAGGCAGAACAGGTTCCAGTAAGCCACTTTGGGTTGTTGCCCATAGGCATAGCGGCCCTGTTCGTCGCTGTGGTTGCAGATGTGGCCGGGGTCGTATGCGTCCAGAAACTGGAACGGGCCATAGTCTATGGTCAGGCCCAGGATGCTCATGTTGTCGGTGTTCATGACGCCGTGGCAAAAGCCGGCCGCCTGCCAGGACGCCACCATCAAGGCGGTGCGCCCGCTCACAGCCTCAAGCAGATTGGCGTAGGGGTTGCCGCTGAACTTCTCCGATGTGCGGCAGGCGGGGTAGTAACGGTCGATGACGTAGTCGGCCAGTTCCCTGAGCTCGCCCAGCTGCCCGCTGGCCGAGAAATGCTCAAAGTGGCCGAAGCGGATGAAGCTGGGCGCCACCCGCGTCACGACGGCGGCTGTTTCGATGGTCTCGCGCCGTACCGGCGCGTCCGATCCAGTCACGCACAGCGCGCGCGAGGTCGGAATGCCCAGCCCGTGCATGGCTTCGGAGCCCAGGAACTCCCTGATGCTGGATCGCAGCACCGCACGGCCGTCGCCCATCCGGGAATAAGGCGTAAGACCGCTTCCCTTGAGCTGGACTTCCAGTCCGGCTGCGGTCTCGCCCAGCAGGATGGCCCTCCCGTCGCCCAGCTGGCCGGCCCAGACGCCAAACTGGTGGCCGCTGTAGACGCTGGCCAACGGCTCGGTGCCCGCGATTCGCAGGTTGCCGGTAAAGGCTTCGAGCGCAACGCCAGACTCCAGCAGGGATGGGTCGAGCCCGAGCAAATGCGCAACGGCCAGGCTTCGGCCCACCCAATAGGGCGAGGGCAGGGGCGTGGGCATCAACCGGGTATGGAATGCGGGGCCGAGTGCCTCGAAATCATTACGCCAGGCAAGCCCCATGTCGGGGCCGAGCGAGGCATCCACAGGCTTGTTCATGGTGCCAATTGTCGCGCGCGCGCCGCAATCTGACGGGGCGGAGGGTCAAATGAGCCGGATTTATGGCCTCCACCTAGTAACTTTGACAGGGGGTGGCGGATGCTGACCGGGCGGGTAACAAGATAATTCACAAAAACAAGGTGCCATGCTCAACACGCTCTTGGCGACGGAGCAGGCGAAATTGGCAAATGCCTTGATATACAGCCTGGGCGTGCTTCCCCGCCCGGGCCTTGCTCACACTATTGACCAGGTGCCCTAATGACACAGACTTTCATCCAGACACTTCGCGAGGCCGTTGACGCCGAGTGGGCCCAGATCAAGCAAGGCGATTTCTGGCGTCGGGTGATGAACGAGCCCGTGACCCGCCCTCTATACAAGGACCTGATGCTGCAGGTTTATCACTACTCGCGCCATAACTCGATGAATCAGGCCGTGGCCGCCTTTGTGCCCGCCCCGGAGGGCCTCCTGAAATTTGTCTATCGCCACGCCGCGGAGGAATTGGGACACGAAAGAATGGTCACCCACGACCTCAAAAGTATCGAACTGTTCGCCGAGGATGACCTTCTGGAGCCGCCACTGCCGGCAACCGAGGCGCTGATTGGCTACCTCTATTACGTCGCGCTGCGCTATGGTCCGGTTGCGCGGCTCGGCTACAGTTTCTGGGCAGAGGGCGTGTATGGCCATATCCAGGCCCCGTTCCAGAAGATCAGCCAGGACTTGAAGCTTCCGCCGCGAAA
>CAZFKW010000126.1:0-7624 GCA_964519795.1 uncultured Ramlibacter sp.
CACGGCTTCAAGCCGGTCATTGAGCTGCTCGATCCGCCGCTGCGCGTCGCGAAGCTGCTGGTTCTGTCGCTCGATCAGTTCGTCGGTGCGACGCAGGCTGGCCTGGTGCGCCAGCAGCAGCCGGGCGAGCGGCCTCAGGGTATCGTCGGCGCCCGGATCATGGGCAATGCGGTTGAGCAGTTCCCGGGCGCGCTGCGCGTCCGACGGTACACCCGTTGCCGCCAGCGCAATCGCCAGCTGCATCTGCCGCACCACCGAGTTGCCGGGCTGGCCCAGGTACGCAATTTCCTGGGCCAGTATCGTCCCCGGCATGCGGGCCACGCGGTCGGCGTAGTCCAGCACGATCCTGGCGGGTGGCGGCTCGGGGGGCGGTGCGGCAACGGCCACCTCGGGCGCAGGCGCCGCTGGCGGTTCAGCGGGGGCTTGGGCGACAGGTTCGGCAACAGCTGGCGCAACCCTTGCCGGCGTCACGTATGCCACGGCATCCCTGGCCATTTGAGGCAGGGCACAGCCGGAGATCAGCAGGGCCGCCAGTGCAACTGCCCACGCAGGACGCGCCGTGGCCGCACGGCACTCACGCATGCGCAGTGGCGGGAGATGGAAGGTCTCAGGTCTCATGGGGAAGTTGTATCCGGAAACAGGTGCCGTTCACGTCGGACAACAACGCGATCCGCCCGCCGTGTGCCACGATGTACTCGCGCACGATCGACAGGCCGATGCCGGAGCCGGGCACCGTGTCCAGCGGCTGGCGCTCGCCGCGGTAGAAGGGCTCGAATACACGGTCCCGGTCCGCCTGCGCGATGCCCGGCCCCTCGTCTGAAATGTCAATGCGCGCGCTGCCGCCCGAACTGGACAAGGCCAGCCGGATCGTGCCGCCGCGTGGAGAAAACCTGATCGCATTGGACAGCACGTTTGCAATTGCCGTGCCCAGCTTGTCCGGGTCAGCCTGCAGCACCAGCGGCTCGCCCTCGATACGCACCTCAAGCCCGCCCGCCTGCCACTGCAGTCGCTGGCCGTCCACTTGCGCCTGCAGCAGTGCCAGCAGGTCGGTCTTTCGGCGGCGCAGCTGGCTGGCCTCGAAGGCCGCAGCGTTGAAGCGGAGCAGGGCCTCGATCTGCCGCTGCAGCGCAGCAGTGTTCTGGTGCAGGATCCGCACGATCTCGCGCTGGCTGGTGGTGAGCTCGCCGGTCACGCCGTCTTCCAGCAGGGCCACGCCTTCGCGCAGCGCTGCCAGAGGCGTCTTGAGTTCGTGGGATACATGGCGCAGGAAGCGCGACTTGTCCGACTCCAGCTCGGTCAGGCGCAGCCGCAGCCATTCAAGGCGCCGGCTCACGGCCCGCACGTCGGTGGGACCCGGGATGTCGATGGGCTGCTCCAGCCGGTTCTCGCCCAGTTGCACGATGGCCTGCTCCAGCTGCCTGAACGGCCGCGCCAGCCAGATGCCTAGCGCGAAGGCCAGCGCAACAGCAACGGCGATGGCCATCACCACCTGCTGGGTGAGCCGCGCGCGGCTGGCTTGCAGCTGTTCCTGCAGGGCCTTGTTGCGGTCGGAGATCATGCCCTGCACCTGCGCCGCGATCGCGCCGTTGATCACGTCCAGGTCGCGGAATGCGCCGGCAACGCTTCGCTCCCGCTCAAGTGCCTGGCTGGCCGGCCCGTCCATCAGCGCGGTGATGTTGTCCATTTGCCCGCGCCATTGCCCGGCATCGGTGGCTGCCACGCCCCCGGAAGCCAGCTGTGCGACGGCTGCCCGCGCCGCCGAGCTTTCCTCCCGGAATCGCCGCCGCAGCACGCTGTCGTTCAGGATAAGCGACTGGCGTGCCGCACGCTCCATCGTGACCGTGCGCGCAGCCAGCGACTGTGCTGCGGCACTGAGTTCCAGCGCTTGCGCCGCACCTGTGCTGCCCTGGGCTACGAGTTCTTCCAGGATGACCACGGCGCGCAAGGCCGTGCCGCCCAGCAAGGCAGCAATCAGCATGAAGGCAACCAGCAGAAGCTGGCGGAAGGAGCCCATGCGCCGTGTCAGACCGTCCGCAGGCGCCCCGGGCTCAGGCGGCCAGGGCCTCGTCCAGTTGGACGACTTCGCCGCGCAACGAGCGCTGCATGGCCTGGGTGATGCGCACATCCACCATCTGGCCAACCAGCCGTTGCGGGCCGCTGAAGGTCACGACCCGGTTGCACGCGGTGCGCCCCATGAGCTCGCCCGCGTCCTTGCGCGCCGCGCCTTCGACCAGCACGCGCTGCACGGTGTCCTGCCGGCTGGCGCTGATGGCGCGCACGCTGTTGTCGATGGTCTCCTGCAGGTGCTGCAGACGCTTCAATTTGACCTCGTGAGGGGTGTCGTCGTGCAGCGCGGCGGCCGGTGTGCCGGGGCGCGGGCTGAAGATGAAGCTGAAGGACGTGTCGTAGCCCACGTCGTTGATGAGCTTCATCATCTTCTGGAAGTCGTCTTCCGTCTCGCCGGGGAAGCCGACGATGAAGTCACTGCTGAGCGACAGCTCGGGCCGGATCGCGCGCAGCTTGCGGATGGTGCTCTTGTATTCCATGGCGGTATAGCCGCGCTTCATGGCCATGAGGATGCGGTCGCTGCCGTGTTGCACCGGCAGGTGCAGGTGGCTCACCAGCTTGGGCACTTTGGCGTAGGCCTCGATCAGGCGCTGGGTGAACTCATTGGGGTGACTCGTGGTGTAGCGGATGCGCTCGATGCCCGGAATGTCTGCCACGTACTCGATCAGCAGGGAAAAGTCGGCAATTTCAGCGGTGCCCCCCATGGCGCCGCGGTAGGCATTGACGTTCTGTCCCAGCAGCGTGACCTCGCGCACGCCCTGGTCAGCCAGGCCGGCTATTTCGACGAGTACATCGTCGAACGGGCGTGACACTTCCTCGCCGCGCGTGTAGGGCACCACGCAGTAACTGCAGTACTTGGAGCAGCCTTCCATGATGCTGACAAACGCGGTGGCGCCGTCCACACGCGCAGGCGGCAAGTGGTCAAACTTCTCGATCTCGGGGAAGCTGATGTCCACCTGAGGCCGGTCCTGCGTGCCCCGGCTGGCCAGCAGCTCGGGCAGGCGGTGCAGGGTTTGCGGGCCGAACACCACGTCCACATAAGGGGCACGCTCGATGATGGCGGCGCCCTCCTGGCTGGCGACGCAGCCACCCACGCCGATCAACACGCCTTTCTTCTTGAGGTGCTTGACACGTCCCAGGTCGCTGAACACCTTCTCCTGCGCCTTCTCGCGCACCGAACAGGTATTGAAGAGGATGAGGTCGGCCTCGTCCACGTTCTGCGTGGGCTCATAGCCCTGCGCCGCATGCATCACGTCCGCCATCTTGTCCGAGTCGTACTCGTTCATCTGGCAGCCGAAGGTCTTGATGAAAACTTTTCTGGCCATGACGGTGCGCCTCAAGGCTTGTACTTGGGCAGCTTGTCGAACGGCGTGTTCGGGTCGATTTTCGGCGGGTCCGACTCGAAGCTGAAATTGCGTGCGGCAGGCATGCCCGGCCGCTTCTCTTTTGCTTCGGCGTCGCTCAGGATCCATACCTCGTGGATCAGCCCGGCGCTGTCGCGCAGGTAGTTGACGTTGACTTCCAGCCCCACGATGGAGCCGGACATGACCAGCAGGCTCTGCACGTTGCGGATGCGCGAGCCGGGCGACAGGCGGTCAGGCTTGCCGTTGAGCATGACCTCAGGCGGGGCCGTGACCATCAGCTTGCCGCGCAAGGCAGCCTTGGGGAATTCGCGGATGCCGCTGTTGTTGGTCTGGGCTGTAGCGGCCAGTGGCCCCAGCATGCCAAGGGTGCAGGCGGCCAGCAGCAGGGTGCGGAGATGTTTGTTGCAGCGGTTCATGGTATGTGTCCAGAGGCTGTTGAGGGGGCAGCCCCGGTGCGGAGCCGGGGGTCGAGACGGGGCCAAGTTTAACAAAGCGCCCCCCGAATGAAAAAGCCCCATGCAACTTGCATGGGGCTTGCAGAATGTCTGGTGGCGCTTCACGGATTCGAACCGCGGACCTGTGGATTATGATTCCATCGCTCTAACCGACTGAGCTAAAGCGCCATTTCAGCGGGTTTCGCCGAAGCCCATGATTATAGCCATGCTCCGGCCCGCGCAGTTCAATGGCGTTTATCCGGGTTTGGCAAGCTTGCCCAGTTCGTCGCTGACCAGCCGCACGATCAGCCTGTCCAGGGTGTCCACCGAGTAGTTTTTCACGTCATGCACGGTTTCGCGGCCGGGGCCGCTGGCCGGGTTGTGGGCCTTGTCGTAGGTCAGGAAGACGAATTTCCCGCCTGTGTACTGCGCCATCTGGCGCTGGATGTACTCACCCTGTTTGCTCAGGCCGCTGGCGCCGACACTGAAAATCCTGATCCCCTTGCCCAACGCGGCCATCATGTCGTCGTCATACTGCGGGCCGCCATAGTCCAGGTGCGGGGGCGCGTCGGCAATCAGGAACACCATCCGCGTGGCACCGTCGCCGCGCCAGTTGAGGTGGTGTACCGTCTCGTTCAGGGCCTCGTTCATGGCCTCGGGGTAGTCGCCGCCGCCTCCCGCATGCAGGGCGTTGAGCACGCCCTGGAAGGCGCCGAGGTCATTGGTGAAGTCGTGGCTGCGCAACAGGAAGGCATCCTGTTTGTCGCGGTAGGCCACCAGGCCAAAGCACAGGTCCGGGCGGCTGGGCAACTGGGCGACCTCGCTGGCAATGGTCTGCAGCGTGGCCTTGAGCTTGCCGATCTCGTCGGCCATCGAGCCTGTGGCGTCAATCAGGAAGACCAGGTCAAGCCGGGCGCGCAATGCTGCGGGGCGGGCGTCCAGCCGCACTTCGACCGAGCTTTTCTGGCCGCGCCTGAGGTAGCCCTGGGCCTGCCGGCCATCCTTGCGCACGGCGACGTCGTACACCGCCGACCGTGCCGGGTCGAATGCATCGGGATGAAGCCAGACGCGGCCGGCGGTGTCGGTGCGCGCCCACATGGCATGGCCGCGCGGCGACTGGACGGCCACCTCCGCATCCGCGATGCCGTGACCGCGCGCGTCCTTGACTTCCAGCAGGTAGCGCTCCCGCACATCGCGGGGCCGGTGCTCCACGCGGGTGCGGTTGCGGAACGCCAGGTAGCTTGTGAAGTCGGCGTTGTCGTCCACCATGCCGGCCGTCACGGCTTCCATGCGCGGGCGCTCAGGCTGGTGGGGCTGGGGCGCAGGTCTGGCGAAAGGCGGTGCCATGTCGTGCCGGCTTGCCCTTCGTGCTGATTCGCCCGCCGCCTTGGCCGCAGGGCCGGCACCGGCGGCTGCCAGGCTCTCGCTGCGTTCAGCAGGGGAAGATGAGAGTGCTGGCGCGGGCGCCGGGGCTGCAGGCGCAGCCTCCGCCGCTGCACCCGCCCGGGACTCGCGCGCCGGTGTTGACTTGCGCAGCCGGGCATCGCCGTCGTCACGCGATGAGGCGGAAGGCCAGGCCTGCCCCTGCGCCGCGCCCGGAATCTCGCGCGACTCGATCGGGCGCACGCAATGGTTGGCAGAAGGGGCCTGGAAGTTGGGCTGCACGCGCACTGGTGGTGGCGCATGGCGGATGTCCGGCGCGGGCTGCGGCCAGTTTTGCGCCACGGCGTGTGCACCTGCGCCGTGTCCGGCGGGTGAGCTGGCGTGGTCAATGGCTTGAAGGCCTGCGGTCGCACTACAGGCGCTCAGGAGAAGTTGGGCAGCGAGCAGGGCAACAATCTTGCGTTGAAGGGGTGGTTTCATCAAGGACTCCATGGTTGGTGATGCACCTTGATACGGGCCAGGTTTGCCTGCGGGGTTATTTATTTGCAGCCGGTTAACCCCAATGCACCGCCTGCCGCGTGGAAGGTAGTGTGAAAATCTGCCCATGCCCCCAACAGAGAAGCCCGACGCCATGCCAGACGAGCAATTGATGCTGGCATGGGCGCAGGGCGATGCGGCCGCATTCGACGTGCTCTATGCCCGGCATGAGGGCGCGTTGTTCCGCTTTGTGCGGCGCCTGCTGGGCAGCGCGCTGGCCGCGCAGGCTGACGAGGTGTTCCAGGACACCTGGCTGCGCATCATTGCGGCACGCGCCAGCTACTCGCCGCAGGGCGCGGCCTGGCGCACCTGGGCCTTCACGATTGCACACAACGCGTCCATGGACCGATTGCGCGTGAGCGGGCGTGAGGTCAGCCTGGCCGGGCTGGAGGGCACGGACGATGCAAATGATCCGATGGACTGGCTGCAGGGCGCGATCGACATGTCGCACCCCTCGGCGGAAGACCTGGCCTACTGGCGTGCTGCCGGCCAGCAACTGCTGCATTGCCTGGACGAACTGCCCGACGCGCAGAGAGCTGCATTCCTGCTGCACCATGAGGACGGTGCCAGCGTGGAAGAGCTGGCGCAGCGCCTGGGCCTGGCATTTGAAACCGCGAAAAGCCGCTTGCGCTATGCACTGCAGAAGCTGCGCGGCTGCATGCGCCGGTATCTTGACGTGATGGAGCAGCCGGCATGAGCGACGCCCGGCCGCCCGAAGTCGCTCGCACCGCAGTGCGAAGCACGGAGGTTTCGCCATGACGGACCTGCGCGACGCACGCCTGAAGCAGGCACTGGACCATGCGCCGGACGCGCACATGGCGCCGGATGCACGCACACGTGCAGCCATCAGGGCGCTCGCGATCCCGGCCGTCACGCCTGCAACGGTGCCTCAGCGGACCTTGCCTTGGTGGCGCCGGCTGATGGGTGGGTCAGGCTCTTCTTCTTCAGGCGTGCCCTGGAATGCCGCGTTCGCCACGGTACTGCTGGCCAGCCTGGTGACCTTGATGTGGCGGGACGAGGAGATCCCCGGTGCGACATCTGCCGACCTGCCGATGACGTCGGCGCCGAAAGAGCCTGAAGTGACGACAGTGCCAGCGGAGGTTGTGCCGGCGCAGCCTCAAGGCACTGCGACGGCGCCTGCGCCTGCCGCGCCCCCGCCTGCATCGACATCTCCGCCGTCGCCTTCGCAGTCCCCTGGTGTGCCGCGCGTCGCTGAAAGCAGGCGCGAGGTGCAGCCCCGGGCCGATGCGCTTGCCAAAAAGGCGGAGCCTGCGACGGGCCGGATGGACAGCGAGTCTGCCGCAGCCGCGCCAGAGACTGTTCGGCGCGAACGGCAGGCGCCTGTGCAGCGGGAGGAACCCGTCGCAGCACAGGCGCCCCCCGCACCAGCACCAGCACCAGCACCAGCACCAGCACCGCCGCCCGCCATGGCGCGCATGGCACCGCCTGCGCCTGCGGCACCTGCAGCGGCCATGCCGTCCAGGAAGAGCGAGGCGCGATCCATGGCCGAAACCTCACGCGCTGCAGGCGCCTCGATCGCTGCAGACGCAGCCAACACAAATTTGGCTGCGACGGATGAAACCGTCTTGCAGGGGTGGACGCAGGCGCGCATCACCTTGCAAGGCCGTACGACGCTCGTCAGCCGTGCCCAGGCCGAAGCGCTTGCGGGGCTGATGCGGGAGATGGCGCTGGCAGTCTCAGGCCGCAATGACCCGACGGGCCCAGTGGTGCTGCAGATTGATCTGCTGGAGGGCAGCGTTGTGACCGGGACGCTTGCCGTTGGCGATACAACGCTTCGTTGGACGCGGTTACGCGGTGGCGTCGAACAGAGCTCAAGCG
>CAZFKW010000126.1:7634-8993 GCA_964519795.1 uncultured Ramlibacter sp.
ATTCAAGCCAGTCTGGCGTCAGTCTTTTGCTACGCAAGCCGCAACGCACCGACCGGATACGGCGCGCTCAGCGGCGGATCCCCAGTTCCGCCAGCACTTCATCGGTGTGCTGGCCCAGCAGCGGCGGCGCCATCGGGGTGCGCACCGGCGTGCCGTTCATCCGGATCGGCGACGACACCATCTTCAGTGAGCCGGCTTTGGGGTGGGGCACCGTACTGACCATGCCGCGCGCAACAGCCTCGGGCGACTGCAGCGCCATGCCCACGGTGCGCACCGTCCCGGTCGGGATGCCGGTGGAGGCCAGGCGCTGCTGCCAGTCGGCCGCGTCGCGGGTGCGCAGCGCATCCTTGAGAATCGGGATCAACGTGTCACGGTTCTCGATACGCGCATGGTTGGTGGCGTAGCGCGCATCAGCGGCAAGCTCCGGCATCTCCAGCACCTCATCGCACAGCAGCTTGAACTGGCGGTCGTTGCCCACGGCCAGCACAATCTCCGAATCCCTTGTCGGCAGCACCTGGTAGGGCACAACCGACGCATGCGCATTGCCAAACCGCAGCGGCTCCTTGCCGCTCACGAGGTACGCACTGCCAACGTTGGCCAGCATCGCGAGCTGGCAGTCAAACAGGGCCAGGTCAATCAGCTGGCCCTGCCCGTCATTGCGCCGGGCGATGATGGCGGCCAGGATGGCCTGCACGGCGTACATGCCGGTAAACAGGTCAGCCACGGCGACGCCCGCTTTCATGGGCTCGCCATCGGGCTCGCCGGTGATGGACATCAGCCCTGCTTCTGCCTGGACCACATAGTCGTAGCCCGCGCGGTCGGCCAGCGGCGAGGTGCGGCCGTAACCGGAGATCGAGCAGTAGATAAGGTCGGGCTTGATCTTGCGCAGGGACTCGTAGTCAAGGCCATAGCGGTCGAGGGCGCCGGTCTTGAAGTTCTCCACCACCACGTCGCTTTGCAGCGCCAGTTCGCGGATGATCCGCTGGCCGTCGGCGCTGGCAAGGTCCACCGCCACACTGCGCTTGTTGCGGTTGGCACTGAGGTAGTAGGCGGATTCCCCCTCCAGGTAGGTCGGCCCCCAGCCGCGCGTGTCGTCGCCACCCTTGGGGTTTTCTATCTTGATGACGTCGGCGCCCAGGTCGCCCAGCGTCATGGTGCACCAGGGGCCGGCCAGCACGCGTGAGAGGTCGAGGATGCGGACACCATGCAACGCCGGGTTGCGTGAAGATTCAGTCATGTGATCGGCCCTTCAGCCTTCAGTTGCCATTCAGAGGAGTGTGCGGACGAAATCGGTGGCAAGCGGCTCGGTGTTCTCAAAAAAAAGCCTGCCCAGCACGCGGGCATCACTACATCTCTGAG
>CAZFKW010000126.1:9003-9994 GCA_964519795.1 uncultured Ramlibacter sp.
TGCAAGTTGTATTCCTGCGTCACGCCAAAGGCGCCTTTGCCCCGCCTGGATATCTCAGGCTGGAGCCAGCATCAAATGCCCGATTGCTTCCTTTGCAGGCCGGACCTTGATTTCAATATCAAAGCCCAACCGCGTCAGGCAATCCATCAGCTTGCGTTCGGAGAGATTGGTGAAGTCGCCGCGCATCATGTCGGAGACCTTGGGCTGGCTGATACCCATACGCTTGGCTGCTTCAAGCTGCGTCAAGCCAAGATTGCGCATGGCCTTTCTGATTTCGATAACCAGACCGGTTTTGATCTTGAGCTTGTCAGCGTCGGGCAGGCCAAGATCGGCGTAGACGTTGCCTGAACCGCGTCGCACCTCAGTGCCGTCAATCAAACGGGTTTTCATTTCCGCAACTCCTTTGCAAACGCTTCGGCCAACTTCAGCCTGGCGAGGACGATGTCCATCTCTTCCTTCGGCGTGGCGATGCCGCGCTTGCTCTTCTTCTGGAAGCAGTGAAGGACGAACACTGCCTCGGCAAACTTCACCGTGTACACGGCACGGTAGGTGCCGCCGGCATCGTCTTCCACAACCTCCAGAACACCCGCGCCGCCAAAGCCCTTGAGCACCTTGGCAGCATCATGCTTGTCACCCATCTGCGCCAGCGACAGCGCGAACCCGAAATGCCGTCGAACGCCAACTGGCAGATCCATCAAGTCTTTGTAGCTGCTACCGATCCATTCGAGCGGCTTCTCGTCACTGGGCGTTGCCATAAATATACATGAACCAGGATAAACATTGATCGGCAAGCTGGCTTGGCAGAACGCCCCTCTGCCCAAGCCAACAAGTTCAGCAATTGGTCCGGCGTGCTTCGCGCCAGCGCTCACCCGGATTTCATCACTTTAGTTCTCAATGCAGAACGCCTGCCAATGGTGGACAGGCGCCGTCATTCACGCCTCCGGCTCATCATCCAGAAACACAAACGCATCACAAGCCGCCGCCCACCCCT
>CAZFKW010000127.1:0-2064 GCA_964519795.1 uncultured Ramlibacter sp.
GCACCGCCGGTCCGGCCGCATCAGTCAGCGTCAGGCCACGTCAGGCAGCGTCAGGCAGCTTCTTGTAGAGGTAGGCGCGCGAGATGCCGAGCTCTTCGGCGACCTTCTTCTTGTTGCCCTTGTGCCTTTGCATCGCGTCGCGGATCATGATGCGCTCCACGTCGGAGACGGCCTCCTGGAGTGTGCCGCCCTCCGGCGCAAGGCGCGGGGCTTCCGGCGCCGGTGCCGCTTCCGATGAGACCGGCAGCAGGCGGAAGTTCTCCACCGTTATCTCCGGCCCTTCGCAGAAGATCGCAGCCTTTTCCACCTCATGGAGGAGCTGGCGCACATTGCCCGGCCAGGGCAGCTCGCGCAGGTAGCCGTGCACGCGCCGGTCAACGCCTTTCTTGGGCATGCCGTGCCGGGCTGCGAATGTGGCCAGGAATTTCTCGACCAGCTCGGGTATGTCTTCCAGCCGCTCGCGCAGGCTGGGCATGCGGATGGTGACGCCGCTGATGCGGTAGTACAGGTCCAGCCGGAACTCGCCGGCGCTGATCATCTGCTGGAAATTGCGGTTGCTCGCGCAGATCAGCCGGAAGTCCGAGTGCCGCGCGCGGTCACCGCCGACGCGCTCGAACATGCCGTCCTGAAGGACGCGCAGCAGCTTGACCTGGATGTCCGGCGGCATGTCGCCGATCTCGTCAAAGAACAGCGAGCTGCGGTCGGCCAGCTCGAACTTGCCCTTGCGGCCTTTCTTCTCGGCGCCGGTGAAGGCACCGGCCTCGTACCCGAAGAGCTCGCTTTCCACCAGGCCCGCGGGCAGGGCGGCTGCATTCACGAACACCATCGGGTTTTCGTTCCGGGGGCTGAGCGAATGAAGCGCGTGCGAGGCCAGTTCCTTGCCGGTGCCGCTTTCGCCGACGATGAGCACCGGCACGTTCAGCGGTGCGATCTTGATGATGTCGGCCTTGAGTTGCTGGATCGCCTCGCTGCGCCCGACCATCTGGTCAAGCCCGTAGGTCCGGCGCTTCATGCCGGAGAGCTCGTTGCGGTAGAAGGTGACCTCGGAGCGAAGCTTGGTGACTTCCTTGCTCAGGTCGTGCACCGTCTCCGGCTCCTTGAACATCACCTGGCCGATGGCGCCGACCGTGCGGCCCGCGCGCATGATGGGGATGCGTGAGACCACGCGCGTCACGCCGCCCATGGTCTGCAGTTTGCCGATCTCGGCCTTGGAGGTGCGCACCACCTCATGCAGATTGGTGTTCTCGATCACGCGCGTCACGGGCTGGCCCACGGCCTCACCATGCTTCATCCCGAAAAAGGCCTCATGCACCGGCGGCACATAGCGCACGCGCGCTTCGTTGTCGACAACGACCATGGCCTCGTAGGGGCTGTTGAGCAGGTAGGTGAAGATCGAGAAGGCAAAGTCGACGCCTGCGACAAATTCGAACAGTGTCGGCTCGTCCAGGGCCGACTGCAGGAAGAACACCGTCGCGTCGTCCCCCGTGCGGTAAAGGGCGATCAGCCTGTCGTCACCCTCCAGGGCCTGCATGCCCGCGCCTTCGTCGCGTTTGGCGGGCAATCCCTTCAGGAGCTGGCGCTGGATTTCCGGCAAACCGGCTGCACCAGTGGCGCATGTCACACGCCCCTGAAGGTCCACCACCAGTACTCCGAAGGTGGTCTTGTCTCGTCGATTCATTTGTCTCCGCAATGCACAGGTGATTGAAGCAGGATTGTCTTCCAAAAATACACTGCATGTCTGACTGACACCCAACAACATTGCAAAGTTGCGTGAATTTGCGGACGCCTGAACGCAGGCCCGGGCGCCCGGATTCCAGCACTGGTGCGGCCTGCCGGGCCGTCCGCTGCATTGCCGCACTGCGGCGCGGCGCACGGTCTGCGCATGGCATGGTCATTGCAGGGTAGCTGTCATGCATATCGACGAACAACTGCCCCCGCCCGCCAAGGGAGACACCCTCGCGCTGCTTGAAGGCGTGCGCGTGCTGGACCTGACCACCTCGATTGCCGGCCCCTACTGCACGCTACTGCTGGCTGACCTGGGCGCCAGCGTCGTGAAAATCGAGA
>CAZFKW010000127.1:2074-9970 GCA_964519795.1 uncultured Ramlibacter sp.
AGGCCCGGCCGCGGCGATGACGCGCGCGCCTGGGGCCCACCCTTCCTGGACGGCGAGTCGTTGTGGTTCCTGTCGGTCAACCGCAACAAGCAAAGTGTTGCGCTGGACTATACGCAGCCGGCGGGCCTTGAGGCGCTGCATGAACTGGTCAGGCGGGCCGATGTGGTCGTGGTCAACCAGGTGGCGCAGAGCCAGAAGAAGCTGCGCATTGACGGCCCCACGCTGCGCTCGCTCAACCCGAAGCTGATCCATGTGTCGATCACCGGCTTCGGCATGACCGGCGAGGCAAAGGACTGGCCCTGCTATGACATCATTGCCGAGGGCTACAGCGGCGTGATGGACCTGACCGGCGAGCCGGACTTCAAGCCGCAGAAGGTGGGTACCCCCGCAGCGGACCTGCTGTCGGGCTCCGATGCGTCGCTGGCGATCACGGCTGCGCTGTTTCGCCGGCACATGACAGGTGCGGGCATGGACATTGATGTGTCGATGGTGGAGAGCATGACGCGCTTCATGACGCCGCGCATCGTGACCTACCTTGGCTCCGGGGAGCTGCCGCGGCGCTCCGGAGGTACGGACAGCGTGATTGCCATCTACCAGACGTTCGAGACGGCCGATGACCCCATGACCCTCGGTCTTGGCAATGACGCCATCTGGCAGCGCTTTTGCAAATGCACCGGACTCAACGAGCTGTGCAACGACGACCGCTATGCCAACAACAGTGGCCGCCGCGAGGGCCGTGAGCTCATCGTTGACCGCATCCAGGAATTGCTGCTCACGATGCCGCGGGATCACTGGCTCAAAATCTTCAGCGCCAACCGCATCCCGGCCGGGCCGATCAACCGGCTCGACCAGGTCGTGCGTGACCGCAACCTGCTGGGCCGGGGCATGTTCTTTTCTGCGCCACGCGGGGAGACCCCTGTGCCGCATGTCGCCCTTGGCATCAAGTTCGACGGCGGTGGAAACACCTACCGGAAGGCTCCGCCACTGCTGGGTGAAGACAACCGGCAGGTGCTGCAGTCCTGGCTCGGCTGGGACGACAATAAGATCGAAGCGCTGGCACAACAAGGCGTCTTCTGACCCATTCATCGCGCATGCCCGGCTGCGGCATCGCCTTTCCTGCAGACCCACAAGGAGATCACGGCATGAGCCAGAATTACGAAACCATCCTCTACACGGAAGACGGCCCTGTCGGCACCATCACGCTGAACCGCCCGGACAACGGCAACATGTTCACCGAAACCATGTGCCACGAGATCCGCGACTGCATCGAGCTGATGCGCCGGGAGACGCGCACCCGCGTGCTGGTCATCACCGGCGCAGGCGACAGGTTCTTCTGCATTGGCGGAGAGAAGACCGGCATGGAGGACACACTGCTTTATGCCGGTGTCCTGCCCACGCTGGAGATGTACGAGGCCATAGACAAGCTGCAAAAGCCCGTGATTGCATCGGTGAACGGCTTCGCCGTGGGCGGCGGCAATGTGTTGCAGGTGGTCTGCGACCTGACCATCGCCAAGGAAAGCGCGGTGTTCCGCCAGGTGGGCCCGATGATGGGAAGCTTTGACGCAGGCTATGGCACCTGGTACCTGGAAGACCTGATCGGCAAGAAGCGCGCCAAGGAGATGTGGTACCTCAACCCCCGCATCTCCGCGCGCGAGGCGAAGGAGATGGGCCTGATCAACAAGGTTGTGCCCGATGCGGACCTGGCTGCGGAAACGCGCAAGATGGCGCTTGAAGTCGCCGACCGCGGCGCCTTCGCGCTGGCATCCATCAAGGGCGCGTTCAATGCGCGCCATGGCGGCGTGAGCGGGCTGTCCCGCGTGACGCATGACCTGCTGCTGCGCGGCTACCTGGACACGGACGAGCATCACGAGCTGTCGGACGCCTTCAAGGGCAAGCGCAAGCCCGACGGCACGAAATTCGGCCACTGAGCCCTGCGCAAAGGAAGCAGCCATGAGTATTGTCCTGACACGCCACGAAGAGTTTGCCGTCATCACCATCGAGCGGCCCGAGGCGCTGAATGCGCTGTCCATGTCACTGATCCGCGACCTGGAAGCGCGTATTGATGAGGTGGCCGCCACCGATGCGCGCGCGCTGCTGTTCCGCGGCGCAGGGGACCGGGCGTTCTGCGCCGGCGCCGACATTCCCGAGCTGCTGAACCGCACGCTGCGCGAGCAGCAGGCCGGGGCCGAACTCGGGCAGCGGGTGTTTGCCAGACTCGATACGTTGCCGGTTCCTTCGGTGGCCCTCATTCACGGCTTCGCCTTCGGGGGCGGGCTGGAGCTGGCTCTTGCCTGCACCTTCCGCCTCGTGACGGAGAAGGCGCGCATGGGACTGCCCGAGATCAAGCTGGGCCTGATTCCCGGCTACGGCGGGACGCAGCGCCTTCCGCGCGTCATTGGTGAGGCCCGCGCCATGGAAATGATCCTGACCGGCCGCACGGTCAAGGGCGAGGAAGCCCTGGCCATGGGGCTTGCGAACCGCCTGGTCGAGGGGGATGCCTTTGCTGCAATGGTCGCCTTTGCACGCTGGCGTACCAGACGGCAGACTCCCTTGAGGGCATGCGGGCCTTCACCGAGAAGCGTCCTGCCAGGTTCACTGACCGTTAACTGAAAGCTGACAACAACATGAACAACAACGACACCATCATCGTCACCGGCGGCAGCCGGGGCATCGGCGCGGCGATTTCCATCGCGCTGGCCAGGGCCGGCTACCAGGTCGCCTGCCTTTCGCGCAGTGGCGACATGCCCAACGCCGGCGCGACCAGCGCAAAGCCGGACGAAGCGACGCTGGCGCGCTGCTTTGCGCTGCCGTGCGATGTGACGAGCGAGGCGGGCGTGAAAGCCGCATTTGCCAAAGCCGCTGAAGGCCGCCGCATCGTCGGGGTGGTCAACAATGCAGGCATCCACCTGGAAGGCGCGAGCCGCGACTTTCCGCTGGCCGAGTTCGAGCGCGTGATGGCGACCAACGCCACCTCGGTGTTCGTCGGTTGCCAGCAGGCCTATCCGCACCTGCTGGCCGCAGGAGGTGGCGTGATCGTGAACATCGGCTCGTTCTTCGACCGCATGGGCGTGAAGCAGAACCTGGCGTACTGCGCCTCCAAGGCCGCCGTGGGCGCGATTACCCGCTGCCTCGGTGTGGAGTGGGCCAGCAAGGGCATCCGCGTCATTGACGTGGCGCCCGGCTACATCATCACGGACCTGAACCGCGACTCGCTGGGCAAGGGCAGCCCCCTGCTTGAGTATCTTGAAAAGCGCATTCCCGGCAAGGCGGTCGGCCAGCCCGAAGACGTGGCGGAACTGGTGGCTGCCATGTTCACGCCCGCCTCGCGCTTCCTGACGGGCGAGACCATCTATGTGGATGGCGCGCAGGGCATTGCGCATTGAACCGGAGCACCCGTGAAAGTTTTTGAACGGCTCGACGCCAACATCCCTCTCAATGACGACGAGCGCATGCTGCTGGACAGCCTGCGCAACGTCTGTTGCGACACCATTGCCGCGCAGGCTGCGAAGAACGACCGTGACGGCAGCTTTCCCTGGGACAACGTCAAGGCCCTGAACGCGCTGGGCATGAACGCGATGTTCATCCCCGAGGCTTATGGTGGCGCGCCGCTGTCGTATACCGCCTACCTGGCCTGCATGCGCGAGGTGTCAAAGGCCTGCGCATCGACCGGCATCATCTGGGGCACGAACTTTCATGCGATCAAGCCGCTCATCGACTTCGGCACCGAAGAGCAGAAGCTGCGGCTGCTGCCGCGCATGGCTGAAGGCGGCCTGGCATCGCTGTGCATCACCGAGCCGCATGCAGGCTCGGACGCGACAGGCATGCGCACCCGCTTCACGGAGGACGGCAGCCACATCATTGTCAATGGCGGAAAAACCTTCATCACCAATGGCGATGTGGCCGACCTGTATGTGCTGTTCGGCAAGTGGGACGGCATTGACGATCCGCGCAAGGCGATCTCGGTGCTGGTCCTGGAAAAGGGCATGCCGGGGCTGTCCGTCGTGCGCACCGAGGAGAAGATGGGGCACCGCGCCTCCAGCACTGCGACGATTGCCTTTGACAACATCCGGGTGCCGAGGGCCAACCTGCTCAAGGAGCCCGGCGACGGGCTGGCGATCCTGTTCGCATCGCTCAACAAGTCGCGCCCCAGCATTGCCGCGCACGCCCTGGGCATCGCCCGCGCCGCGTTCGAGGACAGTGTGGCCTACCTGAACGAGCGCCGGCAGTCGGGCAAGCGCATTGCCGAGTTCCAGGGCATCCAGTTCATGCTGGCGGACCTGGCTACCGACCTGGCAGGCGCGGAGTCGTGGCTGTGGGCGCTGGCCGCCCGCATTGACGCTGGCGACACGGACTTCGGCACGGAGGCTTCGATGATCAAGATGCGCGCGAGCGACATTGCCATGCGCATCACCACAGACGCCGTGCAATTCATGGGCGGCTATGGCTACACACAGGACTTCCGGGTGGAGCGACTCATGCGCGACGCCAAGATCACCCAGATCTGGGAGGGCACGAACCAGGTTCACCGCCAGCTGATCGGGCGCAGCTTCATCAGCAAATGACAGGCCCCCAATACCCATATTCCAGGAGCGACAAGGCATGAGCAACATCCAGACCGTAGGCGTCGCAGGCAGCGGCACGATGGGCACCGGCATCGCCATTGTGGCGGCACGCGCGGGCATGAAAACCATTGTGTATGACACGCAACAGGCGGCGCTTGACCGCGCGATGCGCCAGATCGGCGGATTCTTCGGCAAGTCTGTCGAACGCGGCAAGATGACCGAAGCACAGCGCGACGCAGCGCTGGCGCGCATCACCACGACCACCACGATGGCCGGCATGCAGCCCTGTGACCTCGTGATTGACGCCGTGTTTGAAGACCTGAAAGTCAAGCACCAGCTGTTTTCCGAGCTCGACAAGGTCTGCCCGGCGCACACCATCTTCGCGTCCAACACCTCCACCCTGTCCATCACAGAGATTGCCGGCGGTTCGGGTCGCGAAGACCGCTTTGTCGGCATGCACTTCTGCCTGCCGGCGCAGCTGATGAAGCTTGTCGAGATGTCGCCCGGCCTCAACACGTCGGAGGCAACTTTCGCAGCTGCCTGGGCGGCCTGCGAGGCCCTCGGCCAGCGGCCGGTGAAAACCAAGGACAACCCCGGCTTCATCCTCAACTACTTCCTCGTGCCGTACAACAATGATGCGATCCGCCTTGTGGAGGCCGGCGTGGCCGAGCCGGCAGACATTGACCGGGCGATCAAGGAGGGCCTGGGCTACCCGATGGGGCCGCTGGAGCTGCTGGACCTGATTGGCCTGGACACACAGTTGCTGCTGTGCGATGCGCTGTACGGCGTGACCAACGAGCCGCGTGCTTCCTGCCCGCCCCTCGTGCGCCGGATGATCGCCGCCGGCCACCTGGGCCGCAAGTCAGGCCGGGGTTTCTATACCTACAAGAACGATGCCACGTTTGGAGGCTGACACCATGAACTATTCAGTGATTGACACCGGCAACGGCCGCTCGTTTCCCGAGCCGCATCCTTTCATCGAGCAGCAATGGCCCGATGCCGATGCGGCTGAAGTCCTGATCCTCACGGGCCGCACGGCCGGGGAATCACTGGACGCCGTGACGCATGCCGCGACGCGCGCGGCCATCGTCGTCGAGCTGCACGGCGAATGCCTGGGTGAGCACACCGGTGAGTCCGCCGGCAAGGAAGGCTCCAACGTCCTGGGCTTTGCCCGCTTCCGGCTGGGAGGGGGCGCGCCCTCCAACCTGATCGAGCTGGTGCGCCAGCCCGGCACGCATCCCGAAGCGCTGGAGGCCGCGAAGAAAGTGTTTGAGGCGGCGGGCTTCAAGGTTGCCGTGTGCCTTGATTTCCAGGGCCGCATCATCGACAGGCTGGTGCGCCCCTATTACAACGCGGCGTTGCGCCGCCTCGACGAGGGCCTGGCCACTGCGGCCGACATGGACCTCACACTTCAACTGGGCCTGGGTTATCCCAAAGGGCCGATCGGGTTGCTGGAGCAGACGGGCCTGGCTGCGCATTACGATGTGACGCAGAACCTGTTTGAGCGCCTGGGGGATCCGGCATTTGCGCCGGCGCGCCGCGCGCAGGTTGCCAAACGCCGCAGCCTGGCAAAGAAGGACGGCGGCCTGTGACCATGCGACCACTCCAGGGCATTCGGGTGCTGGATTTCAGCACTCTGCTGCCTGGCCCGATGGCGACGCTGGTGCTGGCCGAAGCCGGTGCCGAGGTCCTGAAGATCGAGCGGCCGGGCCGTGGCGACGAGATGCGCAGCTACGAACCGGCCTTTGGCGATGACAGCGTGAACTTTGCGCTGCTCAACCGTGGCAAGCGCAGCATCGCCTGCGACATGAAAGACCCGAAGGTTGTGGCCCGGCTGCTGGCGCTGGCAAAGGAGGCCGACATCGTGATCGAGCAGTTCCGCCCGGGCGTGATGGACCGCCTGGGCCTGGGCTACGAAGCGATGGCGGCGGCCAACCCCCGGATCATCTACTGCGCGATCACCGGCTGGGGCCTGAACGGCCCGAACCGCGACGTGGCCGCGCATGACCTCAACTATGTGGCCGAAACCGGCTTGCTGGGCCTGGCGGCCGGCAGTGATGGCGCGCCTGTGGTCCCGCCGGCACTGATCGCCGACATTGCCGGCGGGACCTACCCGGCCCTGGTGAACATCCTGCTGGCCTTGCGCCAGCGAGACCAGACCGGTGAAGGCTGCAAGCTGGACATCGCGATGGCTGACAACCTGTTCCCGTTCATGTACTGGGCCATCGGCAATGCGCAGGCGGCCGGCCAGTGGCCGGTTGCCGGGGGCGATCTTGTCACCGGCGGCTCACCGCGCTATCAGGTATATCGCACCCGGGACGGCCGCTACCTTGCGGCTGCGCCGCTGGAGGACAAGTTCTGGGGCAATTTCCTCAAGGCCATTGGCGCGAGCGCGACGCTGGAGCAGGACGAAGGCAGTGCAGAGGCCACCCGCGCAGCGGTGCAGAAGCTCATCGGCGAAAAGCCGGCGGCCCACTGGGCGCAGGCACTTGCCGGGCGGGACGTGTGCTGCACCATCGTGCCGACGCTGCAGGAGGCCCTGGCCAACCCGCACTTCGAGGCGCGTGGCCTGTTCAGGCACGGGTTGCAGGGTGCTGAGGGCCGGCAGATGAGCGCGCTGCCTGTGCCACTGTCGCCGCACTTTCGCGCGCCAGTGGGTGACGCGGGCTATCCGCGCCTGGGTGAAGCCAATGACGAGATGGGATTTGGCCGGACCTGAACGCCGGGCTGCGAGCGGCCCGCGCATGCGCAACTGAATTTGAAGGACATCCGATGGATCTGGATTTCAACGCCGACGAACTGGCGTTTCGCGACGAGGTGAGGGCCTTTCTGGCTGCAAAGCTTCCCGACGACCTGAAGCACAAGGTCATGGCGCACAAGCGCATGACCAGGGAAGACTTCGTGCGCTGGCACAAGATCGTCCATGCGCGCGGCTGGGCGGCGTCGAACTGGCCCGAGTCCTGCGGCGGCACGGGCTGGGGTCCTGTCAGGCGCCACATCTGGGATGAGGAATGCGCCGCAGCCGGTGCGCCCATCATCCAGCCTTTTGGCGTGCACATGGTTGGGCCGGTGATCATTGCCTTTGGCAGTGAAGCGCAGAAAAAGCGCTTCCTTCCGCCGATCCTGAGCTGCGATGAGTGGTGGTGCCAGGGCTATTCCGAGCCCGGTGCAGGTTCTGACCTTGCCTCGCTCAAGACACGTGCCGAGCGCGTGGGCGACCACTATGTCGTGAATGGCCAGAAGACCTGGACCACACTGGCGCAATATGCCGACTGGATCTTCTGCCTGGTGCGCACCGACCCGCAGGCGAGGCAGCAGGCCGGCATCTCTTTCC
>CAZFKW010000128.1:0-672 GCA_964519795.1 uncultured Ramlibacter sp.
ACGGCTCTGCAGGCAGTGGCACGTCCCACCATCTGGCCGGCGAGCTGTTCAAGCAGCAGACAAGTACCTTCATCACGCACATCCCCTATCGTGGGGCCGGTCCCGCACTGCAGGACCTGATCGCAGGCAATGTTGATATGATGTTTGACGGGCTCGGTTCGTCAGCCGCGCACATCAAGGGCGGCCGCATCAAGGCCCTGATGGTGTCCGGCCCGAAGCGCAGCCCCGCCTTCCCGGATGTTCCGTGTGCCGCAGAAGTAGGCCTGCCGGACTACACCGTGACCACCTGGTATGGGCTGTGGGCACCCAAGGGGACACCTGCCGACATGCAGGCCCGGATCGTGGACGAGTTCCGCAAGTGCGCAGCTGCCGACGAGATCAAGGCTGTGTGGGCCAGCAACGGCGCAGAATTCCCCGGCACGGCGAGTTCCCAGTTCGGCAGCTTTGTCAGTGGCGAGGTCAGGCGCTGGGCGGCCGTGGTCAAGGCCTCCGGCGCGAAGCTCGAATAACCACGTTCATGCCGGGTCTCGTCAAGCTCTCCTACGAAGGCCGGCTGGCTTTTGTTAACCTGTCCCATCCCGGCAAGCTCAACGCCATGTCGCGCGCGATGTGGCGGGAGCTGGCCGTCATCTTCACCGCGGTGCAGGCCAGCGACGGCGTCGCCTGCGTGGT